>SUVT01000118.1 GCA_015061845.1 Lentisphaerota bacterium | reverse complement strand
TGTGATCCCCGTCAACCTTGTCAATGACCGCGGGATCCATATCTGCAAATCCATGCTTGCCTACATGCGGTTCGGCAACGGTGCAACTCCGGAATCCACAGGGATCAAAGGCGACCACTTCGTCGGCGATTACTATGTGAAATACAACTCCGCTCTTTCCGAACAGATCAAAGCTCTCCGGGAAGCTCAGCCGGAACTTGCCGATAAGGATAATAATGAACTTTTCCTTATGACAGAGATCGGGTCCGCCGCTCAGGAGATGCTCCGGAAGTGGGAAGCCGGCGACGAAGAAACTGTTGCTCTCTGGAAAAAGATGAACGAATGGGTTTTCGACGGTTTCAACCAGACTTATCAGCGCATGGGTGTCAAGTTCAATAAGACATTCCTGGAAAGCAATACCTATCTTCTCGGAAAAGATATTGTGGCTCAGGGCTTGGAAAAAGGCGTTTTCGACAAACGGGAAGATGGTGCAACCATCGCTGATCTGGGCAAGCTCGGAACCAAAGTTGTGCTCCGCAAGGACGGTACAAGTGTTTATATCACACAGGACATCGGAACGACTTTGCTGAAGCAGAACGAATTTTCTCCCGATTCACAGGTGTGGGTCGTCGGTGACGAACAGATCCTTCACTTCCAGATGCTTTTCAAGATCCTGGAAAAAATGGGTTACTCCTGGGCAAAGGAACTCTTCCACATGGCATACGGAATGGTCAACCTGCCCACAGGAAAGATGAAGAGCCGCGAAGGTACAGTCGTTGATGCAGACGATCTTTTTGACGAAATGCACGAACTTGCCAAGAATGCAACGCTGGAACGTCTCAACGGCGCAGAACCTCCCGCAGATCTGGAAGAACGCTCTGAAATCATCGGTATGGGCGCACTGAAGTTCATGCTTTTGAAATTCAACCCCAGAACCACCATGATGTTCGACCCGCAGGCATCTCTGAAATTTGAAGGCGATACCGGTCCTTATGTCCAGTATGCCTGTGCCAGAATCAACTCCATCGAACGGAAAGCAGCAGAACGCGGTTTCACTGTGACTGCTCCGAAATGGGAACTTCTGTCCACTGCAGAAGAACGCGCTCTGGCTCTTGCCTGTGCAACCTATCCCGAAGCATTGATTTCCGCTGCAGAAAAGAAAGATTGCTCCGTGCTGGTGAACTATCTGCTGGAAACAGCCAAGGCGTTCAACCGTTTCTATCGTGAATGTCAGGCTCTCAACGCAGAAAATCCGGAAATCCGTGAAGCCCGTCTTGCACTCTGTTATGCTGCAAGAGATATCCTCACAGACGGTCTTGCCACATTGACTATCGGTGTTCCGGAGGCAATGTAAAAGATGGGGCGCAAGCATAAATCAAAATTCACGATTTGGGCGGAATATATTCCGTTCCTGATCTTTTACAAATTCGTGCGGATGCTTCCGTTAAAGGCGGCGTATGCTATCTCCTCCTTTTTCATCGGCTGCGGCTACTATCTGGATGCACGGCACAGAAACCGGACCATCAATCACATGCTCCATGCAGGGATTGTAAAAGACCGGAAAGAAGCGGTGAAACTGGCAAAAAAATGCTGGCATGAATTTTCCATGCTTCTTGCTGAGATCTTCAAGATGGATCAGTGCTACGACAAAGCAAAAATCACCATCAGCGGTCCCCCGGAATCTGTACGGGAGTTTAATAAAGAGACTGCAAAGTTCAAAACTCATATCCTTGGTGTTGCTCACTATGGAAACTGGGAGGCTGCCGGACATGCGTATTGTGAACTGAGCGGAAGAACGATGGCTTCCATGATGAGACCGTTTGACAATCCGAAAATCGGAGAGTTGATCCTTTCTCACCGGGCAAGTCCGCTCCATCAGCTCATTCCGAAAAATCTGGGGATCCGTCAGGGATTGAAAGCATTGAACGAAGGACGGGTCTTTACCGTTCTGATCGACCAGCATGCGGCGCATAGTGAAGGTGTGGAAACGATTTTCTTCGGTCATCCATGCCGGACTCATAAGACACCGGCTCTGATGCACTTGAAGACCGGACATCCTCTGATCCCGGAAGTGACCCGCCGTCTGCCCGGAAAGGATTTCCGCTTTGAGATCGTACTTGGCAATATGATCAAATATGAGCCGACAGATGATAAAGAACGGGATGTTCAGGTGATTACGCAGATGTGTACCACGGAACTGGAACGGTTGATCCGTGAACAGCCGGAACAGTGGATGTGGGCAGCCCGCCGCTGGCTCGATGCCGATGGCAGACACCGCTGAAATTTGATTGACGGAGACCCGGAAGAATGGATTTGATTCAGCTTTCACAAACGATCCGCAAGATTCGTCTTGCACAGAATATGACCATTGAGCAGCTCGCCCAGAAAAGCGGGTTCAGCAAAGGGTTCATCTCTCAGGTGGAAAACTTCCGGATCACTCCGTCCCTGAATGCTCTGAACAAGATCGGCGAAGCTCTCGGAACCGGTCTGAGCGGACTTTTTCAGCAAGATAACCCGGCTCCGGAATTTACATTCGGAAAAATGTCTGCCGGAGAAGAACTCATCCGTGACGAAGGAAACAAATACGGGATCCGTTATTTTGCTTTGGCTTATCCTCAAATCGGACGGATCATGGATCCCTTTCTGGTGGAGTACCGCCGTACCGGAGAGGAGCGGGATTTCATGTTTCACGACACGGAAGAATTCTTTGTTCTTCTGGAAGGCTCTTTAGACTATTACATCCTGAATGAATCAGGCGTACACCGGATGAATCCCGGTGATACACTTTACATGAAGCCGAATTTGCCCCACAAAGTCCGTTTGGCAGAGGGCTGCGATTATGCCAAAGCCCTGATCACCTACTCCGGCGGAACTCCGGAATAAGTCTTCGTTTGGGGAATCAGGGAACTGTTGCGCCTTGATGCGTTTTGTTTTTTCCACTGTTGCACAACGGATGTTTTGCAGGAAGAAATATAACAGATTCACTGATACTGTGTTCTTCCAGATCTCCGCTTTCTTCCTGATACTCTGTCAGTGTGCGCAAATACTTCCTTGAAGGTTGCCAATAGACCAATCGTCCGGTTTTTTCCGTTGATCCAAAGTCCGGAATTAAAACCATAGATATCATCTGATTGGATTCAGTAAGCTGGAAAGAAAATGATTCTGATCTCTTTGGAATGCTGGATCGTACAGGGAAAATGGCTGATTTTCCAACGTTCCCGACAGCAGAAACATGGCAAAACTTCCGGAATATTTCTCTCTTCTTTCCATGGATGGAACGGGAATCGAAGATCGGACCCTTTTGCCGTGGCAGATCGCAATTCTGAAAAAGTGGTGAACGGGTTCTGCATAAAAAACCGCATGAGGAAGGGGGATCCTCATGCGGAAAGAGAAGGGGGATCTCTTTTTTGGGGGGAGTTCTTATATCAGATTTTCTTTCAAAAAGAAAAAAGACATTTCATAACACTGTATTTTCAGAGATCTAAAAAAATACCCCGTTCGATACAGTAAACGAGGTATTCATAAAAATATTGTCCGGAAAAACAAAAAAAATCGATTTTTTTATTTTGCGTAAGTAACTTCCAATTGTTCTTTCGTTGTAATTCTGACAGAAGTACCGGAACCGAGAAAATCTTTGGTGACGGTTTTACGGTCAACAACTTCAACGCCCTCTCTTGCAATACGGAGAGCTCCTCCATCAGATTTGCTGACGGGAAGAATGATTCTCGTTTTAACTTGGAAGTCATAAGCATATGTTCCAACAGAACTGAGGTTCAGAAGGATTGCAACACAAGGGGTTCTGCCGACATTGAATTTGTTTTCAAATGTTGCCCTTGCACTCAAATTCCGTTTCCCCATCCGGATATCCCGTTCAGAAAGATTTTTCAGAATCAGGTCTGTATTCGGGGTCCACTTGCTGCCCTGCCTGTAAGAACGGGGTGCGCCGAGAATATCACTGTAAGTAATATCCTGCTGCTGCCGGAACAGAGCTGAAAGGATGACCGTTGCTTCATCGGACAATTTTCTACCGTCAATGGAAGTGAATGAACAGGGGAATTTTTCCAGATTTGCATGGATTTTCATTCCCTTCATCAGTGCCGGATTGACACGTCTTCCATTCAGGGAACCCCCGAGAACCATGGGGGTCAGAAGCAGTTCCACCGGCTGTTTTTTCTGATTGACTTTCAGAATTTTTATTCTGGTCAGCAGAACGAGATCCATTGTTTCCAGTTTCTGGATAGGTCTCCCTGCTCCCGGGATTTGAAATGTGTATTCCCGGGAGAGTTTCAGCCGGAGCTGTGCAGTCCGCTCTTTTCCGACCCGTTCGGGACGGTCGAAGTCAATCGTCTGAGCCGCCAGCGAGACGGTCAGGAAAAACAGGCAGCATTGAAGAAATCTGATCATACGAATTCAAAATCATCCATTTTATTAAATTCTTCCCGGAGGAATCCTGCAACGGCACGCATTGCTCTGCCGCGGTGACTGATTGCATTCTTTTCCTCATCGGTCAATTCTGCAAAACTCTTTTCAAAGCCTTCCGGAATAAAGACCGGATCATAGCCGAACCCGTTGGATCCGGATGGTGCAAGTGCGATCGTCCCTTTGATTTCACCAACAAAGATCCGGACTTCTTCTCCACGGTATGCGATTGCTGCCGCACAGACAAATTTTGCTCTGCGGTCAGTAACGCCTTCCATTGCTTTCAGAAGTTTTGCAATGCGGTCAGCATCGGTGGCACCTTCACCGGCATAACGTGCGGAGTGGATCCCCGGTGCGCCGTCGAGAGCTTCCACGACCAGACCGGAATCATCTGCCATAGCGACCATGTCTGCAAAAGCGGAGGATTCCTTTGCTTTCTTCATGGCATTTTCTTCAAAAGTGGTTCCATCTTCCACGATTTCCGGAAAATTCGGAATACTGTCAAGCGTGATGATCTCAACTTTATCTTTCAGGTCTTCCAGAATTTCCTGAAATTCGCGGACTTTATTCTTATTTGTAGTAGCTGCGAGCATTTTAAGCATGATAAACTCTCCTGTGATCACTTCAGGTTTTTCAGGTGCTGTTCTGCCTGAATGAGATCTTCAGGGGTGTCGATGCCGATACTCTGGAAATTCGTCTTGATGACTTTGATCTTCATACCGTTTTCCAAAGCGCGGAGCTGTTCCAGTTTTTCGCATTTTTCCAGCGGACTTTCGGGCAGGGAAACGAATTTGCTCAAAGCTGCACTGGAGTAAGCATAGATCCCCCAGTGCTTGTAAAGGGGCATATCTGTTCCGCCTTCCCGGAGAAACGGGATCGGAGAACGGCTGAAATAGAGGGCTGTATTGTCTGCGGAAACAACGACTTTCGGTGAGTTGGGATTGTTGGCGATCTGTTCCCGTGTGGAGGGAACGACAACGGTTGCCATATCAGGGGCAGGGGTTTCCTGCATGATGTCGATGAGCTGGTCAATCACAGTGGGTTCCATAAAGGGTTCATCGCCCTGAACATTGATGATGATATCGCAATCCAGTTTGGAAGCGACTTCCCAGATTCTGTCGGAGCCGGACGGATGGTTCGGGGAGGTCATCTGTGCATTGCCTCCGAAAGCCTGAACTGCACGGATCACTTCTTCGCTGTCGGAAGCGACGATCACTTCATCGGCTTTGGATGCTTTTGTCCGTTCCCAAACCCATTGGACGATTGGTTTTCCACCGAGGTTTGCAAGGACTTTTCCGGGAAAGCGTGTGCTTCCCATGCGGGCGGGGATAATTGCTGCTGTTTTCATGGTAGTTCTTCAGTTTGTTTTTTTGTTCATTATGCCTTCCGGCTCAAAATAACTGTTGATTTCTGCAACGATCTTTTTGTGGCGGCTGATCCAGTATTCAGTGTCGATTTCTTCGATACCAGCCGCTGCCATAGTGGCACGTCTCAAAGGTGTTGCAGGGATTCCGCGGACGTGACAATCCACCCAGTTTACGAATTGGACCAGTGCGGTTTCCAGAACGTATTCTTCGGGGATCTTGGAACTGTGGTGATACTGGATCGGTTTATAGAAATTGGCAGGGAAGTGCCATTCTTTCAGAAGTCTGGCTCCGGCATCGGCATGTGTCAGTTCCAGACGGTCCATTTCTGCCATACTGCGGGGGATCATCCGCTGCCGGGAACGTTCCACGATCGCATCGCAGGTATCCGGAACCATCTGATGCAGTACAAGTTTTCCGATATCATGAACGAGCATCAGGGGAACGAGATACCGCAACTGGGTGAACTCATTTTCAGTGACCAGTGCATACATCAGAAGGTGGGAAGAATAGGCATGTTTCCACTCTTCGATCTCCACTGATTCAAACTTTGCCATCGGGGACATTTCCGAGAGCAGGGCGTACATATTTTCTTTACTCAAATGATTGAAAATATCGTCCATGCCGGAATAGAGCTTTTCCCGGTTTGCTTCATCTTCGTAGAGTTGTTTCAGAAAATAGACAACAATGGAGGGATCGTGCATCAGTTTGGAACATCCGAAATCATCGGGGAGCTTTTCATCTTCCAGTATCGGAAAGATCTGTTCAAGAATAACAGGGGGAACGGTCAAGTCTGTAACACTCGAAATTCTCAGAAGAAATTTATCTTTTTCAGAGAATACCAATTTTTTATCGCCAGCATTTTCCGGATTTTCAGCCATAATATGTTGCCTCCCTGTTATATTGATATCTGATAAAGTCTCTAATCGTAACTGTAATACACCAATGTAAAAAGTCAAGTTCCGTTTTTATAAAAAGTTGAAGAAATTATTCATTAAACCTTTATATGCTTTTATGAGCTGGAAAATCTTAACAGGAATAATTTTCCGTTACTTGCAATTTACATCTTACAGCGTATATTAACTGCCAAATATAATTCTGGAGTTGGATATGTTGAAAAAAACGTTGGAAATATTTTATTCTTTTGGCTTGAAACAAACTGTATGTTTACTGGCAATTGCTGCGTTTACCGTTGTTTTTACAACCGGATGCGGTATGCCGGTGGAAGAATATCGTCAAAAAAAGACAAAAGAAATCAATGATGCGCTTCAATCTCCGGATCACACTTTCCGTCAGCATGTTGAGTCTGCTCACAAAACTGTAAAAGTCAAAAAAGCGTATGTTTCGAGCATGTCAATAACAACGAAAGACGGCAAGAACAGGATTTCTGACGAGTCTGATATTGAAAGAATTGAGATGCAAATTTCAGCTCAGTGGGATGGAGTTTTTCATAAAAACGGAGAAACTGTTCTCCAGGTGACGTATGAAAATTCCGGAGGGGAATTGAAAGTCAGTCAGGCAAAGATAGTGAAAACGGATGCTTTGATCAACATAAAAGACCCGCAATTCTGGTTGAAAGCAGCGGCATCGGTCGTGACTTTGCTGGTATTATAGCCCTTTCCCCGGTAATTAGGAATTTTCAGTTTTTTTCATCTTTTTGTAAAATCGTTGTAAGATTATTCTGTATGTTGGTAATTGGTTAGCAGTTACAAACAACAAATAGAAAGGTTTTTCAAAAATGAAAAAGATCGAAAAGAGAGTGTCAAAATCATTCTTTCGCCGCAATTTGAATTTTTTGTGTTTTTCACTTATTGCAGTTTTTATCGTCTTAGGGACTGCCGGGTGTGATGAAACCTCACAACGGAATGAAAGTCATCACGTTGAAAGAAGAGAACCCGGGGTTTCTATCGATGAGTATCGTCAGAATGCAGAAAATAAGCTCAATGAACAATTGAAAGACAGTTCGCATCCTTTGCGGAAGCGTGTAGAGGAGGCTCATGTGACAGTGACGGTTAATTCTGCATATGTTTCCGATATGAAAATTATTACCAAAAACGGAAAAAACAGGATTGTAAAGGAATCTGATATCAGAAGAATTGAAGTGGATATTACTTCTCTTTGGGCTGGTTTTATTGATCGCGGAAAGACCGTCGTTCATCTTGTTGTAGAGGATACAGGTGATGGTCTGAAGCCGATTGAGGCAGATATCTCATATACGGATGCAATCGTAAATATCGAAGATCCAAAGTTTTGGTTTGCAGTTGCCTCGGTTGTTTTGCTGTGATAAATTCTGAGATAGCAGGAAACTTGGGAGGATAAATCATGAAAATCTCAAAAAAAGAACAGAAATTACAAGCGAAAATCAGGAAACTTCTGGTTGCAGGTGTTCCTCTGACAGTTTTATTGACCGCCGGCGGATGCGTGGAGGAGAGCGAAACACCGCATCCTGTTGCAGGAGCACGTCCGAATATAGAAGAACGTGAAGGCTGGAGATTGATTGGAGAGCCTCCGGAACGTCCGAAAAAACCTGTTCCTCCGCCGTCTCCCGAAGTAAAAGACAAGGAAAAACCGGCTCCGCAGCCTCCGGTTGAAAATAAGGACAAAAAATCCACTGACCAGTCGGAACTGAAAAAATAATTCCGGCTGAACAGTATACAGGTTTTTTACACAGCATAGATTTCTTTTTCTTTTTTACTTGAACTTTGACAGATGTGGTGTTATATTTTCCGGATATAATATATCGGAAAAATCAACAGACTCAAGGGAATAGAAAATCGTGCTGAAAAAAATCATTAACGGAATCCGGAATCTGTTCCGCTCAAAACCTGCTGAACCTCAAAAGAAACCGCAGAAGAAGCAGCAGAAAAAACAGAGCAGACAGCAGAATCCGAAACAGAACAGGGATCGTTCCAATCGTTCGCAGAAACATGAAAAGAAGAACAATCCGCAGCCTAAAGAACGCAAAGTCCTGAATAAAAAAGTGACGATCCCGCCACCGCCGCCGATGCCGGAACTTATTGATATCCCGGCAGAGGAGGGGAAAGTCAGATTTCAGGATCTGGCATTGGCAAAAGAGGTCATCGCAGGAACCCAGCAGCTGGGATTCCAATATTGCAGCGTGATCCAGGAAAAAGCTCTGCCTCATGCAATCGCCGGACGGGATCTTGCCGCAAAGGCGCAGACAGGAACCGGAAAAACTGCCGCGTTCCTTGCCTCTTCCATGACCCGGCTTTTGCAGAAACCGAAAGAAAACCGCCGTCCGAAAACTTGCCGTGTGCTGGTGCTGGAACCCACCCGCGAACTTGCTTTGCAGATCGAAAAAGATGCTGAAGCCATCGGGAAATATACCGGACTTTACTCCAAAGCGATTTTCGGCGGGATCGACTACAAAGAACAGAAAAATGCCATTGATATCCCGGTGGATATCCTCGCCTGTACCCCCGGCAGAATGCTGGATTATGCCCGCAGCGGTGCGGGCATAATC
>SUVT01000117.1 GCA_015061845.1 Lentisphaerota bacterium | reverse complement strand
TGCTGCAGATTCGACACAGGCAGTCAAGAAGCCCGGATTATCTATTCCTTCTGCAACCCCTGCTGCTGCCCCTGCCGCCCCTTCTGCCGATGCGACCCAGGCAGTCAAGAAGCCCGGATTATCTATTCCTTCTGCAACCCCTGTTGCCGCACCTGCTGAAGGTGAAGCGACCCCGGTTATTGCATTGACACCTGAAGAAGAGGCACAGAAAGTTCAAAGCGAAGGTTTGAAGCCCAGAGAAGGCGGTGGATCCGGTCTGGGACTGAAAAAAGTCGAACAGGTTGCAGAAGAAGATCTTCCTGAAGCTTTGAGACCGACTGCCGGTATTGCACAACCTGTAGGGAATGCTGAAGAGAACGAAGAAGGCGTGGAAGGCGAAGAAAGTCTGGAAAATCCAGAAGGTGAAGCCATTGATTTGGATGAACTTGATGAACCTGGAACCGGATTTACGATTGTATCTGTTGTTGCCTGTATTCTGCTGCTTATCGGCGTTTACATTCTGTTTGCCCACTATTCCAAGCTTTGGATGCCGGAAATGGATGCTCATGAATTACCGCAGCCCCCGTCCGGGCTTATGGTGAAATAAGCAAAGCAACAAGAGGTTATGAACACTTCTTCCGGAAATTTTGCCGGGTTTTGATCAGAAAAAAATAAAAAAACTGATAAAAATCCGGTTAAAAACCTGATTTTCTGTAAAAAAAAAGCAAATGCAGAAAAAAAAAGGTTGAAAATTTTAAAAGAAGGTTTATATTATAAGATTTATTGCCGTCTGCTCCGGATAAAAGGGGGACGGATTAAGACGGATGCGTTACGGTGACCTTCCGTAAAAAGTATGAACAGGACAATTCAGGAGATGAAGGAAGTCCGCTATGGTTAAGATCAGACTGAAAAAAACTGGTGGTAAGAACTGGATCAGCTTTAGAATCGTTGTTTGCGATGTTCGCAGTCAGCGTGATGGCTACATGTTGGAAGAGCTTGGTTACTATGATCCCAAGCACAGCGATGAAAAGCTGAATGTTGAACGTCTTGAGTACTGGGTTGGCCAGGGTGCTCAGATGACAGAAACAGTTGTCGACATTTACAATCGTGCAAAGGATGGCAAATCCAAGAAATATGGTGTTGCTGATTCTTACACAAAGAAGAAAAATTTCAAGAAGGCTGCAGAAGCTGAAGCATAATTCCGGAGCTTGTCGTGTTTGAGGCGTTATTCAAGTTGTTCGGCAGAAAATCTTCTGCTGAAAAACCTGCACAGTATTCCTGCGGATGTTCTGCAGGAGGCAGTACAGCTGAAAAAGCAGCATCACTCGAAGATCTTGAAAGATTTGTAGAGTATGTTGTCCGTCATTTGGTGGATGATCCTGATGCAGTTGGCGTAAAGACCGAAGTGGCAGAAAACGGAACGAAAGTGATCCGTATCAGCTGCCGCAAGGAAGATGCCGGAAAGATTATTGGAAAGAAAGGTAAGACGATCATTGCACTCCGTTCATTGGTTGGCAGTGCAGCCGGTCGTCTTCAGGAACGCATCAGCGTGGAGGTGGTGGACTGAGCCTCAAGTTTGATATTATCACACTTTTCCCGGAAATATTCTTCGGGCCTTTAGGCGGGAGCATCGTCGGAAGGGCAATAGAAAAGGGAATCGTGGAAGTCAATGCCGTGAATCTTCGGGATTATACTCATGATAAACGTGGTACGGTAGATGACAAGCCTTATGGCGGCGGAGCCGGAATGCTCATGAAAGTAGAACCGCTGTTTGAGGCTGTAGAAGACTTGAGAAAGGAAAACACTCTTGTTCTCATGACATCGCCATCAGGTGAACCTTTTAATCAGAAGATGGCGCATGAGTTGGCTGCAAAAGAACATATTATGATCATTTGCGGTCACTATGAGGGCGTTGATGAGCGGGTACGTGAAGCGTTGGTCGACAGAGAAGTCTCTATCGGTGATTATGTTCTGACCAGCGGAAACCTCCCCGCAATGGTAATGGTGGATGCGGTAACGCGTCTTCTGCCGGGAGCTTTGGGATCTCCGGAATCGGAAGTGGATGAATCTTTCGAGAATGGGCTTCTTGAGTACCCGCAGTACACCAGACCCCCTGTTTTCAGAGGTATGGCTGTACCGGAAGTATTGCTTTCCGGGAATCATGCTGAGATTGCCAAGTGGCGCAGGGAGCAGTCAGAACAGAGAACGGCTGGAAGACGGCCTGATCTGCTGAATAAAAAAATAGAAGATTTAACATAAAAAAACTTGTCGGAGGATATCATGAACAAGATTATTGCAGAGCTGGAAAAGAAGCAGTGCAAAGAAAACGTTACCGAATTCAATATCGGTGACACCGTCAAGGTCTTCACAAAGATCGTTGAAGGTTCCAACGAACGTATCCAGGCTTTTACTGGTGTTGTTATCGCTAAAAACGGAAGCGGAATCCGTGAAACATTCACTCTCCGCCGTGTCGCTGCCGGTTACGGTGTCGAACGTGTCTTCCCGCTCCACAGCCCCCGTATCGACAAAATCCAGGTCGAACGCAAGGGCCGCGTCCGCAGAGCTAAACTCTACTACCTGCGCGACAAAGTCGGTAAGGCTGCTAAAGTGAAAGAGCAGAGATTCTCCGCGGATGCCAAATAATCATCCACAAGAATATCTCGCTTTATCAGACAAACTCCTCGCATACGAATCATCTGTTCGCGGCGGGGAGTTTTCCTTTATTGCGGGGATCGATGAGGCTGGGCGCGGCTGTCTTGCCGGACCGGTCGTCGCTGCCGCTGTAGTTTTCACTGACTATGAAAAGATCCCTGCAGGAGTCAATGACTCCAAAGCGCTTTCCGCTGAAAAACGGGAAGTCCTCCGGCAGAAAATTATTTCCGAACCTTCCATCAAATGGGCTGTCGGGGTCGTTTCTGCAGAAGAGATCGACCAATCTGACATTCTGCGTGCCACATGGAAGGCCATGCGGCTGGCTGTGGAACAGTTGATCCCGCTGGCTCAGTTTATTCTGGTGGATGGCAATCCTGTTCAGGGGTTGCCGCTGCCCTCCCGGAATATTGTGAAAGGGGATGCCAATTCCGCATCCATTGCCGCTGCCAGTATTATTGCCAAGACTTACCGTGATAATCTCATGGATGAATATGACAAACAGTTTCCCGGATATGGGTTCTGTGAACATAAAGGTTATGGCACGGCGCAGCACCTGGAGGCACTCCGGAATTTGGGTGTGACACCGATCCACCGTACAACGTTTGAACCCGTCCGGCTGATCCTTCATCCGCCGGAATATACACAGCAGGATTTGTTTTTCTGATATGGAACATACTGATACCATTGCAGCATTTTGCACGGCTCCCGGCGGAGCTTTGGCAATTATCCGCATTTCCGGTCCGGATGCTCTGCGTTTGGCTGATACCGTCTGGCATTCTTCCCGGAAACTTTCAGCGGAGCATCCCCGTGTTTTGACATTCGGCAGAGTCCGTCAGGAAGATGGCAGCAATCAGGGCGAAACCTGTCTTGCTGTTTATATGCCCGGTCCCGCCAGTTATACGGGTGAGGATATCGTTGAGATCCAGTGTCACGGCGGCGCATGTGCCCCGCGCCGGATCCTTTCCAGATTGCTAGCCAACGGGGCGCGACTTGCCGAACCCGGTGAATTCACGAAACGTGCATTCCTCAATGGGAAAATGGATTTGACGGAGGCAGAGGCTGTTGCCGATTTGATCAGTGCAAAGTCCGAAGCTGCATTCCGTTTGGCTGAACGCCAGCTTTCCGGATCGCTCGGACAGAAGATCCGCAGTGCGAAAGAAGAGATTTTTCTGATTTTGGCAGAAATCGAATCACGTCTTGACTTCCCGGAGGAGGATCTTGACTGGCAGTCCCCGGCACAGATCGTTGACCGAATCAATCAGGTGAAAGCGACTTTGGAACAGCTTCTTGCAGGCAGAGACCGTTCTGCCGTGATAAGAAACGGAGTCCGTCTTGCCATTGCCGGAAGTCCGAATGTGGGGAAATCCAGTCTGCTGAACCTCCTGCTCGGCTATGAACGTGCGATTGTGACTGATATTCCCGGTACGACCAGAGACACCCTTTCAGAGCAGGCTGTTTTGCGTGGAATTTCAGTGGAGTTGACCGATACTGCCGGGATCCGGGATCAGGTTGCAGATGCAGTGGAAGGGTTTGGAGTGGAGCGATCCCGTGATACCATCAAACTTTCCGAGATCGTGCTTTGGGTTTTTGATTCATCCCGTGATCCGCTGGATGATCTGCAGGCAATGAAAAATGAAATTCCCGCCGGAGCGAAAGTGATTGCAGTCTGGAACAAATCAGACCTTGCACCGGAGGGCTTTGTAATCCCTGAAACAGAGTGCCCCTCTGTTGCTGTTTCCGTGAAAAACGAGACAGGGATCGACACTTTATTATCAGCTTTTGAGACTGCTGTCTGGGGTGGTGGAGACAAATCCATTCCGGAATGTGCAGTGTCTGAACGTCATGCCGGAGCTTTGGAGCGGGCGATTTCTCTGCTGGAAATGTCGATTCCTGAGACGGAGGCAGAGATGTATGAATTGACTGCTGAGAATCTCCGTGCTGCGCGACAGGAGTTGGCAGAGATCACCGGGGAATCAGCTGCTCCGGATGTGCTGGATGATATTTTCTCCCGGTTCTGTATCGGGAAATAAACTTATTCGTCATCATGCAGGGCTTTTCCGCCCTCGCAGATCTTATCCCATCCGGGAAAACTCCATGTTTTCGGAAAATCCTTGCATTGCTGCGGTTTGACAGATTGCAGCACACAAGCTCTTGCTTCATCGTCATAATAAACGCAGGAGCCATCTTCTTTTTCCATCAGGGAAAGAGATTTCCGATCGGGAGCAAGTACTGTATGGTCCCGGATAAATTCATCTTCCGGAATATTGAGGAACTCTGCGATTGCTGTAATTTCCTGTTCAGAAACCCGTACAGGTCCTTCCCATTTACAGCATGTTCCGCACCGTTTGCATTGAAAGAAGTCGATCGATTTCATAGGAAATAAAAAGTGGTTGCTCTGCGAAAGAGAACAACCACTGAATGTTTATGATATCCTGACAAGATCAATAGATCTTAAGCTTGAGGTCATCTTTTTTGAGCTCATCATTGCAGATAAACCCGGCAAAGAAGTCAGCGAACTCGATGGGGTGGAAAGAAACTTTTGCACCGACGAGAGCGTAAAGATAAACTTCAACAGCCCAGTAGTCGCGGGCACCGGTGTAACGGTCATAGAGCTTATCTTTGGGATCGGGGAAGTTGTTTCCATGTTCCCAGTAGGTCTGGACATTTCCGATGGGGTTGAAGAGGCAGACATCTTCGGTGGTCAGGAATCCGACCTGAGCCTGGTAACCGCTTTCAAAGACGATACCGTACTGACGGTTGATGTCTTTATAAAGACCAGCATTGTAACCGATCTGTCCACCCAGACCGAAAGCTTTTGTGATCTGGAAACCGGCACCGAAGTAGATACCGCTCTTGAGATCGATGGAGACGATGTCGAGGAGGTCAAGAAGGCGGTTGGGGAGATAGCAGCAGATATTGGAATACATGCGTTCTTTCTTTTCCGCTTCTTCCTTTGCCTGCTGTTTGGCTCTTTCAGCCACAACTCTATCATATTCGGTGGGTTTTACATTCTGTGCTGCTGCAGGAGCTGCTTTTTCTTTCGGTGCATTATCAGCAGCGAACACGCCTGCGGATAACATTCCGGCAAGAAGAATAACAATGATCTTTTTCATTTGTGATACCTTTCTGAAAACTTGTTTATATACAATCACAGTGAAATATATATCCACAGCGGTGAAAATGCAAAAAGAAAAACTGCTTTTTTTAGAGAAAACAGTATATTTTTTCATAAAAGTGCATTTTTTTTCTGAAGAGTTGAAAAAAAAGAATGTTGACAGCTTGAAAAATTAATTTTTTACAATTACATTTCCGAAGAACAGAAGGACAGAAAAATGTTTCAGAAAATTTATTGTTACTTGAAGAGTCTGCCGTTGGAGCATAATAAAAAACTGCTTGTTATCATGCTCGGACTGGTGATGTTGTTTGCACTCGTACCGCGCATTGCCGGAATGATCGTGGATCCGGAATCTTTTTATCATAATGACGGTATGGAGTATCGTGATATAGCGGAACAAATCAGCAAAGGAAACGGTTTTTCCGTTTCGTACTACCGCTGGTATGAAGCTGTGCCGGATGTTCCGGAACCTTTGCGGACGGATTTCAGCCGTCCGCCCATGCTGCCGCTTCTGGGTGCAGCTCTTTTCCTTTTACCCTTTGATTGGGAAATATCGGCGATCGTTACGGTTCATCTGATGAGCCTGATCTGTATTCTGCTGGTTTTCCTGTTGGGAAGGGAAGTGTTCAAAAGCAACACGATCGGTTTCCTTTCTGCAGTCATTTATGCTTTTTATCCGTATTCGATTTATCACTCTCTCTGTTGGTCATCAGAGAATTTGTTTTTGATCTTTTTCTGTGCGGCATGGATCTTTCTGATTCAGGCGGTCCGCAATGATTTCAACTTGAAGCAAGCTGCATTATGCGGTGTTTTTATGGCTCTTGCCACTATGACCCGTCCGCAGGGGGCTCTTGTTTTTATCATTCTCGGGGCGATTGCAGCGGTTGTTTTCTTCAAAACACTATGGAAAGAAAGAGAGTATGCCTGGAGATTGTTCCGCGGCACTGCGGTATTCGGGATAAGTGCATTGGTCGTGTTTTCCCCCTGGATGATCCGGAACTGGTATCATTGCGGGATCCCGTCACCGTTCTCATTTTACGGAGCTTACTCTTTCGCTCAGGCGTCCAGCGATGTTTCCTATGTGACCTATCAGTATGTGGATACTCCTCAATATCAGGAAAAGACCGATGCGGCATGGGATAAATTTCATAAGGAAAAGACCAATGCATTGAAAGAGAAAAAGGCATTTACACTGGTGGAAGCCGATCCCTATTGGAAACAATGGGCGTGGGAGTATATCCGTGAGAACCCCGGGAAAATGGCATTTATTGTACGAAACAGAGTTTTGCATTGTTTCCGGGCTGCTCCGAATGCTGCGGCAGTCTCTCCGAAAATCGTTATCATTTTGAGAATCTATTTTGTCATTTTCCTTGCCTTGATTCTCTGCGGGATCTGGTACGCAAGAAAAAACAGAGCGGCGATCTCGTTGCTGATCCCGCCGCTTTGTGCGCTGATTCTGGCAGTGCCGTTCCTGATGATCCTCCGTTACCGGTATCCGTTCTTTGCACCCTTTGCCGCAATCTTTGCCGCTTACGGTTTTTATGAACTCTGCCGGAGATTCTTCAACAGAAAATCGTCAAAACTGAATTTGGAATTACCGCAGAGCTGATCTCCATTTCCGGATCTCTTCTGCCGGATTTTCTGCCGCTGTGAAAGCTGTCACGGCGGCAATGTGTTTTGCACCGAGCGAGTGCAGAAGCGGAAGATGTTCCAGCTTGATCCCGCCCATGACCGAAAATGGACATTTTACAGACGGAATCAGTGACTGCAGCAGTTCCACACCCAGCGGTTCCATGGGCAGCTGTTTCGTTCCGGTACGAAAAATCGGACCGATATTCAGATAACCGCAACCGTCAGCCTGAGCTTGTCTGACTTCATCCAGGTTATGGGTAGATGTTCCGATCAGCAGTTCCGGTGCGATTTTTCTTGCGGCAGACAGCGGTAAGTCATCCTGTCCGAGATGAACTCCATCCGCCCCGACAGCCAACGCCAAGTCCACACGGTCATCCACGATCATGACTGCCCGGTAGGAGTCCGTCAGAAGACGGGCTTTTTTCAGGAGTTCAAAATGGGGCTTATCCGCCATATTCTTCTCCCGGATCTGTACGACTTTTGCGCCGCCTTTGAGAATCTCTTCCAGAATGAAAAGAGGGTCTCTCCCGGCGCAGAATTCCGAGGAGATGACCGGATAAACATCCGACTCTTCAAAGGCTCTGCGCCGTTCTTCCAAAGTTGTAAAAATACTCATTTTCCGAACTTAGCCTGAATGAGTTTTGCAACTTTCTTACCGGACATGAGCATTCCTCCGAAGATGGGACCCATTCTGTAACCGCCCATAACGTTGTTGGCACTCATACCGCAGGCAAACAGTCCGGGGAAATATTCTCTGGTGTTTTCGACGGTTGAAGCTTCGCCTTTGTCCACCCACATGGGACGTTCACCGAGGATGGATCCGGTGGGAGTATCGAGCTGGATCTTTGCTTTTTCCACAGCAAGACGGATGATTTCGCTGGGGTGTCCGGTTCCGTCAAGAACGCAGCTGGAAAGAACCGTCAGGGGGTCGACATGCATTCCTAAACGTTCCACGGGAGTCCAGTTGATCACAAGACCGCCGACTTTTTCATCGCGGAAAACGATATCTTCCACGCTGACGGAGTTGAAGATTTTTGCACCGGCTTTGAGCGCACCGAAGATCAGTCCGCTTGCCATTTCCACGGAATCCAGACTGTGATAGCCGGGAGCATTTTCGATTGGTTTGTGGTTGATCCCGAACTCGTCAAGGATATAGAGTGCATCATCCTGAACGACGACTTCGTTGAAGAGCATCCCGCCGCCCCAGGTTCCGCCGCCGGGAGCAAGTTTCCGTTCAAAAATTGCGGTTCTGATCCCTGCATCTGCCAAAGTTTTGGCAGCCACAAGAGCAGAAGGCCCACCGCCGACAATTGCGACATCAACGGTCAAATTGGTTCTGAGTTTTTCCGCAAAACAGCGGACGATAGCATCGGAGATGGTGTTCTCGATCGGATTTGTCATGATGGTTTCCCTTTCATTCTTCTGGAAATCGCATCTGCCCTGACGGGGTCAATCCGAACATCTGTGATTTCCTACGCCGGCATTATCCGGTTCAGGTTCTATGGGTGTGATCTCAGCCGATCCCAACTTCAGGAGCGGCACCCCAAACACATATTGAGGGAAATATAGCAGTTTTTTCCGTTTTGTCAAGCAGTTGAAAAAAATAATTCTGACGGGAATGGCGCACAAGCAAAGGAACGGCTGGGGAAACTGGGAAAACTAAGAGTACTGGGAATACTGGGAGTACTGTTTTTTTTGTGCCTGGGTGCGCGAAGAAATGAACTTACGAAAAACCTTTTCATTGCCCGTTTTCCCTCAGTACTCCCAGTATTCCCAGAACCCGGGAAGAATGGCGCACTTGCAAAGGACTGGCTGGGGAACTGAGAGTACTAAGAGTACTGGGAGTACTGTTTTTTTGCGCCTGGGTGC
>SUVT01000116.1 GCA_015061845.1 Lentisphaerota bacterium | reverse complement strand
GCCTGGAAGAAGTTGAGAAAAGGGCTTTCAATCTGTCATTGACAGATTGAAAGCCCTTTTCTCAACTTCTTCCAGGCCGATTATCAGCACCAAGAAGTTTGAACCGCTTCCGCCTTATATGCATGTGACGCAGATCCCTGCAACCAAATTAACACCTGCCCGTGCAGTGATCGTTTACCGTTGCCGCTTCGTGAATGTGGAAAAGATCGAAGATGTTGTTGAAAATGCAATGGGTGATGCCGGAAGTATTGACATTTCTACAGCACAGAACACTTTGGTCCTGAACGTTTTGGCAGACCGTGTGGATGCAATGAAGCAGACTTTGCTTGCGTTGGATAAACCTCTTCCGCAGGTCCTTGTGGAAACTCAGATCGTTGAACTGATCGTGAAGAACGGTGAAACCCGTGATACCAGCTTGAAGTTCACACACACCAATCATAAAACCGGAGCAACAAGTTCTATCGGTTACAGCCTCGGCAGCGGAGCTACCGGTTCCAACGAAGGCGGATTCAATATTTTTCCGCTGGATTCCGTTTCCGGAAATGGCGATACTGACCGTCTTGGGCTGATGCTCAACTGGATCGACAACAGTGATGATGCCAGAATCCTTGCGGCTCCCAACGTCATTGCAGATCTCGGACAGGAAGCAATCATGGAAACCGGGGAAGACCTTCCCTATACCGAAAACTCTGTTACTTCCAGTGCAGTTACACAGAGTATTAAATTCAAACGTACCGGTGTGTCTCTCAAAATCAAACCGACGATCATCAACGGTGATACTGTTCAACTTGAAATCAACCCGCAGGTGACGATTGCAGTGCGTTACGAAAGTTTTGCAGTTCCCAACTCTTCCGGAGATAATTCAGCCCCGGTCAGCAACCGCATCCCTGTTGTGTCTGTCCGTTCCGTTGATACCCGTTTGACTGCTGCTGACGGCGAAATCATTATGCTTGGCGGACTTTACTCCAGCGAGTCCTCTGAAAGCAAAAACAAAATTCCGTTTTTGAGCGACATCCCGGTGATCGGTCAGTTCTTCTCTTCCAAGAACTACTCTGTTACGGATAAACAGCTTCTTTTCTTCATGAAGATACACATCCTTGACAGTCCCTACATGGTTCTTCTTGATCCGGAAAAGACTGCAAAAGAGCTGCAGGATGCTGCTAAATCCATGCGCAGTTCAAATAAACTCTTCACCAATCCGAATGTTCCGGAAATCGATCCCGGTGTTCGTGATGTTGCAAAAAAGAAGGTTCTTGAACGGAAAGAAAAACTGGATAAGATCGCGCTGGAAAAGAAGAAAGCCGCATCTGAACAGAAGAAAGATTCTGACAACAAGAATACAGAAAATAACGCTGGAAAGTAAAATATGAAAAAGTCCAAGAAAATCTGGATCATAGTCAGCATCCTGTTGGTCCTTGCGCTTTTGGCAGGCGGATATTATCTGTATGCCCGCCGCAAGGCAGCAAAGGCGGCTAAGCAGAGCGGAGCATTGCCCGACCGTATCTATCGTGTCAAGCGTGGTGATCTGACTTTGGGTGTGACCCTCACCGGCAGTGTCAATGCGAAACGCAAACATAAACTGGCAATGGAAGCCCCTTGGGGAACAAAACTGATCTATGTGGTCGATGAAAACACCCATGTAAAAAAAGGTCAGGTCGTTGCCAGATACGAAACCTACGAACTGTTGTTGAGAATTGAAGACCTTCAGGTGCTTCATGACAACCGGGAAAAAGATTTGAGTATCGCTGAAGACGAATTGAAGATCCTGAAAAGTTCCAATGAAGCTGATATACGGACCGCAAAAGATAATGTGATCGCTGCAGAAGATGCCTATAACAAATATTGGCGTCTGGAAGGTCCCCGCGACAAAGACAATCAGCGTATGAGTGTCAGCGATGCCGAGACCGCCATGGAAGAAGCGGAAGATGCCATGAAAGAGGCTCAGACAAACTTCCGTAATACCACATATTCCACAGCGGAAGAAGAAGAAAAGGCTTTGACAACAGTGAACAGTGCCGTGCAGAAATATGACAACTCTGTCACGAACTATAACAGTAAACTGCTGGAGCGGAAGATCTTCCGCCGCTACACTCACCCCAATAAACTGAAAAGTTTGCGCAACTCTCTGATTCAGGCAAAATTGAATCTGGAAAAAGTTGAGGTCAGAACCAAAGCAAGTCTGCAGCAGAAAGAAAAACAGATCCATCAGATCAAAACACAGATCCGAAACTATAAGCGGGATTTGGATCGGCATAAATCTTATCTCCCGATGATGGTGCTGAAAGCTCCCGTAGACGGTATTGTGATTTACGGGGACCCTGACAGACGCTGGGGGAATCCCGAAGTCAAGGTCGGTATGGATGCCCGCAGAAAGCAGGTCATCATTACGATTCCTGACATGAATCAGCTTATCGTTGACGTGAACCTTCCGGAACAGTACCGTACCAAAGCAACTGTCGGAAACAAGGTGACAATCAGACCCGATTCCATTCCGACGATCGCTGTGAACGGAAAAATCACCAAGATTGCATCTCTTCCTGTGACGATGATCCCGTGGGATAAGAACAGTCCGAAGATTTATCAGACATTGGTGGAATTTGATTCAGATAAGATCGACCGCCGGGTCGTTTCAGGTATGAGTGTTCAGGTTCAGGTCATTTCCAAAGTCCTTCCGAACGTGATTTTTGTGCCTATTGAAGCAGTCTTTGAAGAAGGCGGAAATCTGATTGTTTACGTTAAAACAGATAATGGGCCGGAAAAGAAACTTGTCAAAATCGGTGAAGCTAATAATAACTTCGTTGAGATCAAAGACGGTTTGGCTGAAGGCGAGGAAGTTTACCTCTATCGTCCTTTCCAGACAGAGAGAAAGTGATTTGATCTATGCCTCAGGAAGCACTTCATCTTGAAAATATCCGGAAAACCTATGTCAATGGGGAGCTTCAGGTTCCCGTTCTCAAAGGGGTCGACATGCACATCGACCGCGGTGAATTTGTCTGTATTATGGGTTCATCCGGTGCAGGGAAATCCACCATGCTGAATATTCTGGGTCTTCTGGATAAACCGACATCCGGTTCTTACCGTCTTGACGGTCAGGATGTGGCAAAACTTTCTGACACGGATCTGACAACTTTGCGGAATATCCGGATCGGCTTTGTGTTTCAGTCATTCAACCTGTTTCCCCATTTGACGGTACAGGAAAATATCGAAGTGCCGATGCTTTACTCTGAAGTGCCCCGTTCCAAACGGCATAAAATTTCACGAGAACTCGCAGAAAAAGTTAAACTTTCCCATCGATTGGATCACCGTCCGACACAGCTTTCCGGGGGAGAATGTCAGCGCGTGGCAATCGCCCGTTCTCTCGTGAATAACCCGACCTTTATTCTTGCGGACGAACCGACAGGAAACCTGGATGAAAAGACCGGTACGGAAATTCTGGGCGTATTCCACGAACTTCATGCGGCGGGAACAACGATCATCATGGTTACCCACAACCCCGGTTATGAAGGGATTTGTGACCGTGTGATCTGGTTGAGAAACGGCAGAGTCTGGAAAATCATTGATAATATCGCCGGAAAAACTACGGAGTTTGAGACAGAATGAAACTGAGTGACCAGTTATGGCTTTCTTTTCACAATCTTATGCTCCATAAGATCCGTTCCGTGCTGACTTCTCTCGGGATCATTTTCGGGGTCGGCAGTGTGATCGCCATGCTCGCTATTTCTGAAGGAGCAAAAATACAGGCAATGGAACAGATTCAGGCTATGGGGGTCGATAAGATCATCGTATCCACAAAAGTTCCGCCTGCAACCAGTAAAGATGTGGCTGATTCTTCCTCAAGCAGTATGCTGGAAACGTACGGTTTGACAGAAGAGGATCGTGAGCATATTTCCAAAATGGACAACGTGGAAAGTATTTGTGTTGCCCGTGATGCCAGAAAAAGAATTATGCACGGGACAAAACGCCTTGGTCACAAACTGATCGGTGTTTCTTACGACTTCCTTGAAACCACACGTTCCACAATCACTCAGGGAAGATGGCTCTCTCCGGAAGATGGAGTAGCCAATGTTTGTGTGCTTGGTGCTAATGCCAGACGTTCCCTGTTCCCGCTTGGTCAGAAGGAGGTCGTCGGTTCCACAATCATCATCGAGGATATGGCTTACGAAGTCGTCGGGGTCATGGAAAATTCCTATGGCACAAGTCTGGATGGAATCGGAAGCCCCAATGACAATATCTTCATTTCCATGAAAGCCTCTGATGCGATCCATGGGAAAGCTGCTTATGACACCAGTCAGCGTACAATCAAAATCGAAAATGTTGACTATGATACTTTTATTATTAAAATCCGTGATATTTCCTATATTGAGCATACTTCCAAACGTGTTTCTTCCTACATGAAAAAGACTCATGCGGAGACTAAGGACTGGGATATTCTGGTTCCCCTTGACCTTCTGCTCCAGCAGGAACAGACACAGAATATCTTTACCGTTGTTATGGGGTCGATCGCAGGGATTTCTCTGCTTGTCGGTGGGATCGGGATCATGAACATTATGCTTGCAAACGTTTATGAACGCCGCAAAGAGATCGGGACCCGCCGTGCTCTGGGAGCGCAGAAGAAAGATATTATCTGCCAGTTCCTTTTTGAGACGATTTTCCTTACGACAATCGGCGGCGGGCTGGGTGTTTGCCTTGGTGTCGGAATTGCTGAAAGTGTTACGGTTCTGGCAAACTGGCCAGTGGCGTATTCTACCTGGTTTATTCTCCTTGCATTGCTGATTTCAGCATTTACAGGGATCGTTTTTGGAACCTACCCTGCATGGAAAGCCGCTCAGCAGAATCCGATTGAAGTTCTTCGTGCAGAATAATTCAGAAAGGAATTTTTCATGATGAAACGGATCGTTGGTATTGTCCTCTTCTTTGCAGTTTTTCTTTTAAGTGCAGTTGAAAAGCTCGACTGGTCAAAAGCGAAGACTGTTCAGAAAGGCGTTGTTCACTTGCGGATCGAAGAAACCAAACCCCGCCTGATGAAAATCAGTATTCTGCGGATCGACCTTCATACCAGAGGATTGGATTTTACTGCAACCGGACGGGATAAGGATTGGGGTAAGGAAATGCCAGACTGCAAAGGTTCCATTATCCGGACAAAACGGCAGCGTACCCGTGATTTCATGAAAGAACAGCGCAGCAAAGGTTTGAATATGATCGTGGCGGTAAATGCTGCTCCCTGGAGCCCGTGGAAGGCTCCTTTCACTCATAAGTATGCCAACCCCAGCGGGGTTAATGTCCTCAACGGCGTGGTGGTCAGTGAGAATAAAGGGAAACGTCCTGCTTTCGTGATTTACAAAGATGGAAAGCCCGACATTGTTCCGCAGGTCCTCGCAAAAGATTATGCCAACATCAAAGTTGCAGTTTCCGGTTTTTCTATCGTTGCCAAAGACGGGAAATCCACCTTTAACGATAAATCTCTAGCTCCCCGCACTGCTTACGGAATTTCTGCTGACAGACGTTATCTTTACATTCTCGGTGTTGATGGACGGCAACCGGGTTGGAGTATGGGAATGACCTGCAAAGAAGCCGGATTGTGGCTTCTTGCAGCAGGTGCTTCCGATGCGATCAATATGGATGGCGGCGGTTCAACAACCCTTATTTACTGGGATAAAAAGAAGAAGACGATGGTTTCTCTCTGCCGACATAGCAAGTCCCGTTACGAACGTGTCGTCGGCTCCAACTTCGGGATTTACCTGAAGAAGAAATAAAGCCGGGAATCTCTCTTTTTATATCCTGCGGATCAAGCTTCTTCGCAGGATTTTTTCCATGCGCGGATCCCTGCCGCCATTGCTCCCCAGTCGCTGATCCCGGTAAACCAATCTACTCCGCGGTCTCTCCAACGGGGGAAATCTCCGGCAGCTGTTCCCAGAAGCAGACCTTTCTTTTTGACTTTGGCGCAGACTTCATCAATAACTTTGTTCAGTTCCGGATCGTTCATCTGATTCAGGATCCCCATACTTCCGGAGAGGTCGCAGGGACCTACACAAATGCTGCCGATTCCGGGAACATCAAGGATCGCATCAAGATTTTTGACTGCTTCGATATGTTCGATTTGAACAATGACCAGCGGTTTTGTTTCAGAAGCAGCTCTGTATTCAAAGAAATCATCTGCGCCATAATGGGTTGCTCTGCGGACACCGCAGCCCCGGATCCCGGTGAGCGGATAACGGCAAGCAGCAACTGCCGCCCGTGCCTGTTCTGCTGTATTGACCATAGGAATAATAACTCCATCGGGCGCAAGATCCAGATAAGGTTTGATCAGCATCGGTTCATTGGCACGGACACGGACAAGACCGGCGCAGCCTGTTCCGCGAACGGCAATCAGATGTTTCATGACGCCGTCGATGGCATGCGGAGCATGTTCCGCATCGATCCAGACAAAATCCATTCCGCAATCCCCGGCGAGTTCGCTGACAGTCAAGTCAGACAGTGTAACAACGCATCCGAGAGAGATTTTCTTTTCGGCAATATTTTTGAAGAAACGGTTTTCCATAGCTTTTCTCCGTGTTAAAATTTTTAAAAAATATAATGTTTCCAACCAGGTTTGTCAAATATCAAACGATGAAATAAGGAAAATATGAGAGATTTTTTTTGTTATTCATGGATTCGTATCTTGACAAAAAAACAATATTGTATTATAATACTCTGTAACGATAAAGAGGATAGGATTCAAGGTAAAATGACCATTAAGGAAATCGCGAAACAGTTGGGGTATTCAACAACCACGGTGTCTGTTTGTCTTTCCCATCGTGAAAATGATCCCCGTTATAAAATTCTTCCGGAGAAAGCAGAACAGATCCGGGAATATGCAAGATCCTGCGGTTATACTCCGAACTTGAACGCAAAGAAACTGAGACTTTCCGGGACAAATAATTCTGTCGGATTGCTGTTTCGGGAAAGAGCCGGAATGGAACGCCAGTTTCATTCCATGAACAGAGTTATCTCCAGATTGAATGAGTTGAATATCAACTATCAGGTTCTCACTTACAGGGACCGTCATGTTTCTGATGCTTTGAGTCTTCTGAAAGGTTTGCAGGTGAAGCATGTGATCTCATTCAGTCCGCTGATAGAGCCTTGCAGTATAAAACACCCGAACTCCCTTCGCCGGATCGATGCGGAAGCAAGCCGGAAAGTCGATGAGTTTTTGAATGATTGGAAGTATGTTGAAACCCTGTTGAAGGATATGACGTTATATTCCGTCAATTATCTTTTCCCTGTTCCAGTGAACGGCGGCATCCGGAAAGGATTGGTTCGTATGGGAACGGATATCGGCAGATTCATGCGGGCATGGATCAAAAAAATCAACGATTCCGGGCAGGGACCTGTGGTAGTTGCCAGCTGGTGCGGTGAGGAAGAACAGATGCTGGAAGAGGGGCTGCTTCAGTGCAAAGAGCATATTTTGTATCCCTCTTTCACATTGAACCGTTATGAAGAGGGGATTGCTTTTGGAGAGCATCTCTGCAAATTATATAAAAAGCATCCATTCAGGACGGTGTTTATTGGAAATGACAGTTTGGCAGCGGGGATTATGCCAGTATTGCTGGATCATGGATTCCGCATTCCGGAGGATATCGGAGTCATCGGATTCGGGGATGATGAAGGCTGTCCCTGTTTCCGTGTTCCTCTGACGACTTTTGATTGCAATATCGCGGGAAATGCGCTTGAAATCATAGAAGGGATTGCCTCGAACAGAACTTCTTTTGAAAACAAAGAAGAGGATTTTACGTATGTCGAACGGAAATCTTTCCGAATGAGGTATGAATAAAAACGGTTTTTTTTGATCTAATCTGTAACGATACAGAATAGATTTTTTCAAGGAGGATAAAAGAGTAAAAAATGGTGAACCGGAACTTTGACCGGAATAATGATTCCGGACATTTGTTTTTTTATAAAAGATATTTTTAACGTATCTGTAACGATACAGAGTTAAACTGAAAGGATGTTTGAGATGGGGAAGAAAAAACAGGAGTCATTGCAGTACAGAGTGTTCTGGACATGGGATCATTCCACAAATTGGTGCATGAACCAGGTCGGAAAACAAAATTCCGGGGTCGGAAACGTTTATACCAAAAAATCGGAAACCTTTGTGGAGGATTACAAACGGGCGGTGGACTTCTGTCAGGCAAACGGCATTGATGCTATCGGGATCGTTGGAATGCTCCGTGACGGTCACGGGAGCTTTGAATCTGCCCGCCGCATTTGTGGTTATGCCCGGGAACACGGCGTAAGAATTTATCTGATCACCGGACTTTACTCTTACGGCGGACTTTATTACGAAGGGGATTCCGAGTTTTCTCTTGACCGGTTCCTTGAAAAAAATCCGGAATGTATGGCTCGATGGGTGGACCGTCAGCCGTTCTACTGGACGTTCTGCAATCCCCATGGACACAAGCGGCAGCCTGTCGGTTGTCCTTCCAGTGAACCGCTTCACAACTTCCTGATGGATTCTCTTGACTATGTTTTCCATGCGATCCCCGAACTGGGCGGGGCTCAAATCGAAGCCGGAGACTCTTTCATTTGTATGTGTGACAAATGCCGGGAAAGACGTGCTGCCATGCGCGGCGGGGAAGAGCAGCTTCCCTTAACCAGCATGAGTGATATGGCAAAAATCTACCCTGATGCCGTTGATGTCATTACCAAACGCAACCCCGATGCGTGGGTGATTTGCGAATCCTATACTCACTTCCTTGATTGTAAATTTTTCAACGATCCGACGTCTCCGGCATTGAAAGCGATTTCCAGTATGCCGGATCATGTTTTCTGGCAGTGGAAATGCGATAAACGTCTGCGGGAAAACACTTGGACGGAACAAGACCGCCTTCCGGAACCCATGCGGAAATTCCGTCATATTATGCGGGCTCACAGCGGAACCCAGTGGGTTGGCGGACGGCATACTTTGGCGATCGACGAGATCCGCAGACAGTGCCGTCTCAGTTACACTTCCGGAATCCAGGGCGTTTCCATGTTCGGTGAAGGTTCTGATTTCCACGCCAATGCGGAGCTGAACTACAAAGCCCTGAGTTACTTCTCACGTCACCCCATGGCAAGTTGTGAAGATTATGCAAAAGATGTCATGGCTCCGCTGTTGGGTGGTGATGAACTGGCTCTCCGTTATCTTGAGTTCGGTGTCCTGAACAGAACGCCGGAAAAGATCCGCGCAGCCATGCCGGAAATGGCAAAGATCATCGGAAAACTGAAAGATCCGGATACCATCCGCCGCTGGGTTTACCTCACGTCTTTTCTGAATACTTTCAGTTGGGAGTATGAAAAGAAGAGGGAGAGAAACAAAACAGATAACGTTGAGTTTAAAATAGGATAACGGAAAAGACTGAAATTGTTGGAATTAAACAGAACGAACGGAACCGAAAAACAACATTAACGGGAAAGAGAGAGAACATGAAACGTAGAATTAATTTGAATGAAAAGGTAAGTTCCAAACGAATGCCATTTACCCTGATCGAATTACTGGTGAGTGTTACTTGTCAAATAGGTGTTTTACCGTTGTATTGCCTCAAAAAAATTCATAAAAACTGCACATCCTTACGCCCGTCAGGGCGCACTTCACGTTTGC
>SUVT01000115.1 GCA_015061845.1 Lentisphaerota bacterium | reverse complement strand
GATCTGCAGGAACCCCCGGAAGTGATCCGAGATTTTCTGCCAACTTTTCCAGAAGCCAGTAATAAATATTCCGGAACACTTCTGTTATACCATGATTATCTGTTCCGCTGCGAACTCCGGCAACGACTTTGTAACCTTCTTCCCATTTTTTCAGAAAATCTCGGATCACTTCCGGGGGTTCCTGCAGATCGGAACACATGATCACAACAGCATCCCCGGTCGCATTGAGAAATGCGTTATAAGGGGAACGGATATGCCCGAAATTATTGGCATTGAAAATTACTTTCACACGGGGGTCTTTTGCAGCGAGTTCTCTCAGAACATCACGGGTTCCATCGGTGGAAAGATTATCTGAAATCACAAATTCAACATCATACTGCGGAAACTCTGCCATCACTTTCAGACAACGTTCATAGAACAGCGGAATATTTTCCCGTTCGTTCCAACAACTTGTGGTGATGCTGATCTTCTTTTTCATTTCATTATCCCTGATAAATATTCTGCTTCATCTCATCTTCCGGAAGGAAGGGGAACATATCTTCCAGAGAAGCTGAAACCATAGAACCATCGGGCAGTCTGCGGGATGATAATTTCGGTTCAAAGCGGTATCCCGGAACAAGTTTTACTTCCACAAAAACCGGTCCTTCAGAAGACAGGATCGCCGGAAGTTTGGCGACAGCTTCCTCAGCGGAACAAATCTCTTCATATCTCCAATCAAAGGCTGCGGAAAGAACTTTCCAGTTCGGGAACGTAACCCCGGAACCATTATCACAACCGGAGTGGCGCCCCTCAAAGAAATTATCCTGAGTCTGACGGATCGAACAATATTCGTTATTGTTGTAAAGGAACAGCTTCATGTTCAGGTTATGATGGCGCACCGTTTGAAGCTCCTGCATATTCATCATCAGAGAACCATCGCCCTCCAGACAGATCGTCAGTTCTCCATTCTTTGCAGCGACGGCACCGCCGAGTGCGGCAGGAAGACCGAATCCCATTGCAGCGCAGCCGGAATTGCAATACATGATCTGTCCTTTTTTGACGATACCGGACTGGAACAGCGCAAGGCTTGGCGTTGCATTGGTACAGGAAACAATAGACTTTTCCGGCAGAAGTTCTGTCAGAATTCTTGTAAAATGGTACGGATTGACTCCGGGCATTCCTTTTTCTGCTTGCGGGACAACGCTGTATTTCCGTTCCCGCTCAATGCTCCATTGAAGCCAACTGCTGAAATCCGGAACGCCGGAAGCCTCAGCCGCAGCAAGAAACTCTTTCAGGAAAACTCCCGCATCGCAGCAGATGGGATCTGTGATCCGGATGGTATTTTTCTGCAGTTCAGCGGGGTCAATGTCTACGACCGCAACTGTATCGGCTCGTCTGGCAAAGTTTTCATAATTATAACTCACCTGCCGGATATTGTTCCGAGTTCCAATACACAGCACAAAATCAGCGTTCTGCAAGACAATATTTCCGGAACGTGTTCCGATGGTTCCGATCCGTCCGGAAAAATACGGGGAATCGGAAGGCAGCATGTCAAAGCCTTCAAACGTACCGAGAACCGGAATTTTCAATTTTGTAATCAGTTGATCCAGAGACTCCACCGCATCAGCAAGTCTGATTCCATGTCCGGCAATCACAACCGGCTTCTTTGCGGTAAGGAATTTCCGGTAAAGTGCTGCGATCTCATCTTGGGGAAGCACTGTTTTTTCTTCAACCGGGACATAATTTTCCAGATCAGATTCATTGATTTCAGCGGATTGAATATTGATCGGGATATCCAGCCAGACAGGACCTTTCCGTCCGGACATGGCAATGTGGATCGCCTTTTCCAGTTCATACCGGATTTTTTGGGGATCCGTCACCATCACGGCATATTTTGTGATTGGTTTGACTATATCCACGATATTGATTTCCTGATCCCCCAGCTGCCGTAACGGAAGTTCCGGACGGGATGCGATAGACGTAGAAAATTTCACCTGACCAGAGATAAAAAGAATGGGGATCGAGTCCAGCCATCCGCCGATAACACCAGTGATCGCATTGGTTCCGCCGGGACCGGTTGTCACGCTTGCAACGGCAAGTTTCCCGGTTGCTCTGGCATAACCTTCCGCAGCAATCGCAGTTCCCTGTTCGTGATGATTGCAGATCGTCCGGATACGTTTTTCCTGACCGAGGGCATCGTTCAGGAACATTGCACCGCCGCCGGAGATCATAAAGACATCCCGGACTCCGGAATCAGCAAGATATTTGAAAATAAAATCAGCAACTCTCATTACAACACCGCCGCACAATGTTCGTGATACTTGATCAACTGCTGGATCAAAGAGGTTTTCAACCGGGTAAGTTCGTAGCCCGGATTATATTCAAAACGCTTCATCAGAAGCTCCGTCGGGATATTGCCGTCATACCATTTTCCGCCGATCCCCATAAGTGTGGAGTCGGTATAAATGCAGCCGTGATCCAGAGCGACATCCAACAACTCTTCAGCAGTTCCGTTTTTATTGTGAAGATGGATCCCTGCTTCGATTCCTTCGGCACGGCAGATTTCCAGAGCATTTACCACATATTTCGCGGTAAAAATGCTCTCTGTATCAGCAAAATAAATCACCGGAACGCCCATTTTCTTTGCAAACTTTGCGAAGGAGGTATTTTCCTTGACGGTATTCCGTCCGGCACTGGTGAAATTGATAAAAATCTCATAGCCGAGATTCTGCAGTTCTTCCACATGGCGGGCAAGATCTTCCAGATCAGTCTGTTTGGAACGGGTCAGAATACGGATGGCATCGATTTCGGAATCTTTTCTTGGCGGAACCGGATAAAGCGGACGCTGAATATCGCGCATTGCGCTGAGTTTCAGGATATTTTTTGTTCTTCCGAACACATCCCGGATTTTGGAAGCATTCAGCCCGCAGTAACGGGTCAGTCCACGGTCAGGATCGGCTTCCGGATTATGAAAAAATCCGAGTTCCATGTAATCAAAACCTGCCGCCTCTGCGAAACGGTAATAATCACACAGGAAGGTCTCATCAAAAAACCAGCCTGTCTGATATCCGGCTTCGCGGACCGTACAGTCAAATAATGTAATGCCATCCATCATAATTTCAGCTCCGGGTTGAACAGGAAACTATAACTCCATTTCCGGCTTTTTCAAGGTTGAAACGCCGGAAATCTATCTATATTTTCACAAACAAGCCGTATTTCAAGGCTGTATTTACAATTTTTCAGCCAACAAAGAACGGTAAATTTCAGCATCTCTTTCAGAAAAACAGCAGAAAATCACCTTTTCCGGCAATTTATTTTTCCAGGAAAGAACTGCGGCAAGAGCAATCTCCGCAGCGGCCTGCTTCGGATAACCGTATACACCGGTACTGATGCAGGGAAATGCAAGGGAACGACAGTTATTTTCCTCTGCAAGAGTCAGCGAGTTCTCATAACAGGCTCTCAACAATTCCGGTTCCCGGCGGGTTCCTCCATGCCAGACCGGACCGGGGGTATGGATCACAAATTTTGCCGGAAGACGGAATCCCGGAGTGATTCTTGCTTCTCCGGTTTGACAACCGTTGAACTTTCGGCAAGCCTCCAGCAAATCCGGTCCGGCAGCCCGGTGGATCGCGCCATCGACACCTCCGCCACCGAGCAGTGTACAGTTCGCTGCATTCACGATTGCACAGACTTCCAGCTGTGTGATATCGCCGCAAATGACCTCAATTTTCATCATCTCAACCGAAAACTTCTACAGCATCTTTTTCGCAGGTGATTGCCGGAGAGCCGAGAGCAAGGGCGTGCCACTCTTCCGTGTAGGTGATGGTTTCGCCCGGTGCAAGTTCATAGAACGGGGAAAGGGTTTCCATTTCCTGCATTTTGTCGTTGGAGTAACATTCTGCACTGCAGCCGTTGTCGGGATATTCACCGTCGACCATGTGTTCAAACTTTTTGATGAAGGTCACGCCGTTGTTCTGGTATGCGATCCAGCCGTCTTCGCAGTTATAACCGATCTTCATCGGACCTTTTGCTGCCGGATCCTGCTTGAGGAGTGTATATTTTGAACCGATGGTACAACGTCCGTCAGCCATATTGTTGTAGGGCCAGAACGCAAAGGAGATATTGGGGAGCAATCCTTTTTTATCACTCTGAGGCATGGGGAAGATCCCTGTTCCGCCGGGAGCCATCATGGTAATTGCCCAGGCACCGCACTCAACGGTCCAGGCGTTCCGGTTTGTCAGAGTATGAACGATACGGAACATATCTTTCTTTCCGGGGATGATCTCAATGGATTTTTCGATTCCGCTCAGGCTGTCTGCTGGTTGCTGGAAGACCACACTGTTCCGGGTCGTTTTGTACTCAATTTTTGAATTGTCGACCGTATACGTTCTGGGAAACTCTTCCGGAGAGTGCCACAGACGGTGTCCGCCGAAACCGTTCCAGGATTTTCCGCCTTTCTTTCCGGCAGTTTCGGGGTCAACGAAAAACAGATTTTCGCTATCTCCAAAAAAAGCCCCGATGATGCGCGGACCGACTTCAGTAGTTGCGATCAAACGGAAATCTCCGCTGGTGATCTGAATACAATTTTTCCAACCGCAGAAATTTACTTTTTCGATCTTCATGATACAGCTCCTTGTTTTGATCTTAAATTTTCTACTGTAAAATAGCATCTGCGCCTCAATCTGTCAAACAGTTTTCATGAAATTCAACTGGAAATTATCAAAAAATGTGCTATCTTATGCAAAAATGCAGTCCTGCCCGGAGGGCAACATTAAAAAATTTGAAAAGAAAGGGGACAGCATGAAGCAGTTGAAATTCTGGATCGTTGCAGGCGATTTACTGGCAATCGCCTTTCTGAACATTGCCTGTGCAACGGGATCCTATCAGGATAATAATCTGTACTACGAAAAGATCAACGATAAAATTTCTCAAATGGCAACAAAATATGAAGGACCTTTGAGGAATCCGGTGATTGTGATCCACGGACTGCTCGGCGCAAAGATCACGAATGAAAAAGGGGATGTCGTGTGGGGACATTTTGCCCCGGCACAGATGGCAGCCGGAACCCATTTCCGTGAATTGGCGCACCCGATGAAAAAAGGGGTTCCGCTGCCCGGATTGAAAAATAATACTGCACCATCCGGTTTGCTGGAACAATCAGAAGTCAGAATTCTCGGGTTTCAGTTCTTTCTTGAAAACTACGATATACTCCTGACATCCCTGAAAAATGCAGGTTATGTCCCGGAATCAAAACAGCTGTATCCGGCAAAACATTATCCGTCACTGTTCGTGTTTTACTATGACTGGCGCAGGGATATTTCTGAAAATGCCGCGGCTCTTGACCGTTTTATCAAGCAGAAAAAAGCGTTACTTCAGAAACATTACAAGGCTACATTCGGCTTGGAATATGATATTCAGTTTGACCTTGTCGGGCACAGCATGGGCGGATTGGTTGCACGTTACTATCTCAGATACGGCGGAAAAATTCTTCCGGACAAGCCGGGAAAACTTCCTCCACCGGATTGGGCCGGGGCAAAAAATATTGACAAAGTCGTGGTGATCGGCACACCCAATGCCGGTTATGCGGACACGCTTCTTGAAATGAAAAACGGGCTTCGTCTGGTCTCCGGAAGTCCTGCCTACCCCCCTGCCCTGCTGGGAACATTTCTCTCCTACTATGAGATGCTTCCTGCTCCGGAAACCGGACTTGTCAGGGAAAAAGAAACGGGCAAGGCTGTTGATCTTTTTGATCTGAACACATGGATCAAATACAAATGGGGGTTGGCAGATCCGGAACAGGATTCCTGGCTTGCCCATCTGCTGCCGGATGTAAAAACAGCAAAAGAACGCCGGGAAATCGCATTGGATCACCTGAAAAAGTCTCTGCTCAAAGCGAAATTGTTCCGTCAGGCACTCTCCTTCAAATCTGATAACGCACCGAAAGATGTTTCTGTCTGGCTGATTTCCGGCAATTCGGTGGAAACAAATGCCGGTCTGGAAGTGGATAAGGCTGGAAACATCACCGTTTCGGAGCGGGCTGCCGGGGATGGAAAAATCACATTTGCCAGCAGCTGTCAGGATTCCCGTGCAGGCGGGATCTGGTATCCGTACATGGTGACTCCGATCAAATGGAAAGCGATTTATCCTGTTCCCGGCGGACACATGGGAATCATGAACAGCAGTTTTTTTGATGCCATTCTGCGACATATTCTTTTAGACATCCGGAATCCAGAAAATAATGAGAAGAAAGGATCCCGACCTGAATTATGACACAACAGAAACAAGCCAGGCTCAGAAAACTGTTTGATGTCTGGTCAATTCAAAATCTTATTGTCATGGGGATTCTGAAACTCCTTCAATTTTTCCGGAATCTGGGGGCGAAGGCAGAGTCAGCCGGCTGGCGCAAAGTGACAGGAATCTTCGTCAGGCACGAATATTCCAAGTTCATTCTTGCCTCGTTTCGTCTGAATTACACTCAGGAAGTTCCGGTCAATAAAGTACGGGCAAAAGAAGTGCTGATTCCGAAGCTGCAGGAATTCATCCGGGAAAAACCGCAGCTGAACTGGGCTGTCAGTGTCGGAAACTGGTCATTCAAACGTAAACGGCTCCATGTTTGCGACATCATGGAAGCAGAAACCGATTCTTCCGGAAATATTTTGCGGATCACACCGCACTTTGACAAACTTGCGCCGGTCACTTACTTTCTCAAACCGCAGATAAACTTTATCATCCGGCATATCATCGTTGTCTATAACACCATGCGTTATGAACCGGCAGACAGCCGTATTAAAAAGATTGAAAAGGCATTAAAAGTCTGGATCGCAGCAAACTCCGGCTATGATATCCGGGTCCGTGTTCATCTGACCAGAGTTGTTGAACGCATCATGAGTGCGGTTTTTCTTTTCTGTGAAGTCAACCCCGGCAGAGCAGATGGTCGAACCCATTCCCGTTATCACATTCCGGATCTCAGAAAAGTCCGTCATCCGGGCTGGGGAATGCTGTGTATAGCGGCAAAATTTTCAGATGATTTGAAGGAAGTTGACCTCTGGTGGCAATTCAGTCATGTGACAGCAGATGGAGCCCCGATGCAGGAGATCATGAATCAACTGAAAGAGCAATGGGGAACAGCAGGAGAAGTGGTTTACCCTCCGCAGCATCACACTATTTCTGTGCCGGATATCGTTTACTGCGGGGACAAAATTTTCCGTGCCAAGGTTTTTATTGATTTTTCCCGTCTGATGAATCTGCGGAAACAACTCAATGAAAAATGGTCAGAGAAAATGAAAGGGAGTGCCACTGTTGCCGGGATTTTCCTCTGGGGAATCTCTGCTCACCCGTTCTTCCGGAATAAAAAATTTCTGGTTCCGGTGGATATGGGCGTCCGTGATGGAGAACGGGAGCTTGGGCTTCTGGTTATCCGGCCCGGGAAATTCCGGAGAAGCAGCCGGACTGAATTGGAAGGGTTTCTGGCGTTTCATAAAGAATTCACACGAAAAATGAATGATATCCGGGAGGGACATGGGGAAAGCGAAGAGTTTCTTCAGCTCTGCACAATGCTTCATCCTTTCTTTTACCACGTGGCAAAACTCCTTGCGCCGTCTTCTCTGCAGGAAATACTTGGAACGATCGGTTTTTCCATGATCCGTGATGCTGAAATGTTTGTCAGTCCTTTTACAGATTTTCAAGTCAATGGTTTTCTGACACTTGGGAACATTGCGATTCCGACTCTCAATGGAAAGAAAGCCGGGTCACTCTGTATTTGCGGTGATAAAAAACGGATCAGACTGCATCTTGAAGCTCTCCGATTCTTTTTGAATGAACCGGAACGGTTCTTCTCCGATAAGGAAGTAACCGTCAAAGAAAAAACAGAAATTTTTAATGAGACAGAATAACATGAATGAACATTTTACTTATAACCGGGTCTATCTCTGTAATCAAAGCGGAGGGTTGATATTATGAAATTTCTCGAGCCGGAAATGTTCTGGCATCTTGTTTGGATTCTTCCAGTCATGCTGGCACTTTTTCTTTTTGCATGGTATAGAAGAAAAAAAGTAATAACAGCGATCACCGGAAAAGATAAACCGGATCATCTCAGTGTGATCTGTTCTCCCGGCATGAGAATTTTCCGTTTTATCCTGCTGTGTCTGACTGTCATTCTTCTGATTACAGCCCTTGCCCGTCCGGCATGGGATTACCAGACAATAGATATGGCGGGGTCCGGCAGGGATCTCATGGTCGTTTTCGACACCTCAAAAAGTATGCTGAGCAGAGATGTGCAGCCCTCCCGTGTGGATCATGCAAAGTGGCTGGTCAAAGAGCTGGTAAACCTCAATCCCGGCGACCGCTTCGGACTGGTTGCATTCGCCGGTTCCGCATTTCTGGAGTGTCCGTTGACTGTTGACAGAAACAGTTTTCTGCAGCATGTTTCTGAGCTTGATGCGGAATCGATCCCGGTCGGCGGCACAAATATTGAAGAAGCAATCAGCACTGCTCTTGAATCATTCAAAGCTGCGGAAGCGATCCACCGGGCAATTATCCTTGTCACAGATGGGGATGAACTTACAGGCGACAGCAACAAAGTCATCAATGAGCTGACGGAAAAAAAGATCCCGCTCTTCATCGTAGGGATCGGCGATCCTTCCCAGCCTTCTATCATTCAATACAAAGATGAAGATGGAACGATACGGATCCTCAAAGACTCTTCCGGTAAAGTCGTCAACAGTCCCCTGAATGAAAAACAGCTCATCTCCTTGGCTCAGCAAACCGGGGGGATCTATGTCCGTTCAACCGCTGCAGATACAGGTTTGAAAGCCATTGAAAACAGAATCAAGAAGTTGAATACAGCAGAATATTCCAACACAACTGCTCAAAAACCGATTGAACGTTTTCACTACCCGCTGTGGGCAGCATTGGTTATCCTTGTTGTCTGGATGTGTCTCTCCGAACGGGGAAGAACGAAAAAGGCTCTGATCCTTATCCTTTTCGCCGGTCTCACCTTCTCAGCTCAGGCTCAAACAGAAAAAAAGATGTCCGCAGAAGAACTTTATAATCATGGGGTTAAACTTCAAAGCGGAGAAATCACTCCTGAAACAAAAGATGGACAGAAAGCAGATGCTTTGGCTGCTGCAGAAGAATATTATCTGAAAGCTCTGGCTTCCGGACCCGACAGAAATCTTCTTGGAAAAATATATCAGAACCTCGGCGTGATTTACCAGAAAAAAGGAATTTCCAGTCGGGACAAAGCTGATGATAACCGGAAAAAACAAAGATTGCAGGAGGCTGTCAAAGATTTGGATTCTGTTTTGGAGCAGCTGGAAACTGCTGAAAAGTATTATCAGGAAGCTATGGTCTCCTCCGGAAATGTCCGGGGAATCGTGCGGAATCAAACCAGATTGCTGAAAACCAGAAAAGAAACGCAAGAGCTGAAAAAGGATATCGAAGAATTCCTGAAGCAAGAACAGAAAACCAGACAGCAGATTCAGGATGCCAAAAACCAGCAACAGAAAGAAAATCAGCAGAAGCAAGATCAACAGAAGCAAGATCAGCAGAAACAAGATCAGCAAAAGCAGGATCAGCAGGAACAAGATCAGCAAAAGCAGGATCAGCAGGAACAAGATCAGCAGAAACAAGATCAGCAGAAACAAGATCAACAGAAACAAGATCAACAGAAACAAGATCAACAGAAACAAGATCAACAGAAACAAGATCAACAGAAACAAGATCAACAGAAACAAGATCA
>SUVT01000114.1 GCA_015061845.1 Lentisphaerota bacterium | reverse complement strand
GACTTTGTAACGCAAAGCACTTGTCCGGATCCGGACAAGTGCTTTGCGTTACAAAGTCTGGATCGACGGCGTTCTCTATGCCCGGGAAATCGTCGGGGATGGTCTTGGTGTTGCAACAGTTCATGGTGCAACAGCATATTACCGCAGTATCACCCGGAGCGTGTTCCGCGTCGGGATCGGTCTTGCATTCAGTAACAGTACGGAACTGGTGAATCATCTTGTTTTACCGGAAAGTTCCGTGATCAATATCAAAATCATCCGCGGTCCCGGCGAACTGACTGCTGACAATGCGCCGGATATGCCGCTTGTGAAAGACGGTTCGGAATGTGAGATCCGGATGTCTGACCTGAAAGCAGAGATGGCTGGATTGAATTTCTTCATGTGTCCGGAATGCCGCAGACTGCGCCATCAGATGCGCCGGGAATTTATAGCGGAGGATCGTCACTGATGAAAGTTTTGATTACAGCCGGTCCTACCCGGGAAGCATTGGATCCCATGCGCTATATCTCCAACCGTTCCTCCGGAAAAATGGGATATGCTTTAGCGGAAGCCGCAGTGAAAGCCGGACATGAGACGGTTCTTGTTTCCGGTCCCTGTTCTCTGACTCCTCCGGAAGGTTTGGCAAAGTTTGTCGGTGTGATCTCCGCTGCTGAAATGGCTGAAGCTGTCAAAGCTGAATTTCAAACAGCAGATGCCGCAGTTATGTGTGCTGCAGTTGCTGATTACCGTCCAAAGCAATTTTCAACTTCCAAAATAAAGAAAAATGATGAAACATTGATTTTGGAACTGGAACGGACTGAAGATATTCTGGCATCTCTCGGATCAATGAAGAAACCGGGGCAGTTGCTGATCGGCTTCGCTGCAGAAACGGATGATATGGAAAAAAATGCGCTGGGCAAGCTGCAGCGTAAAAATCTTGACTGGATCGCCGCAAACCGTTTGGATTTGCCGGGGCAGGGCGCAGAAAGCAATACGAACACTGTCGTCCTTTATTCTGTCAAAGGGGAACAAATTACGATCCCTCTTGCTTCAAAGCGGGATGTTGCTGAAGCTATTTTGAATGTTACAGGAGTGAACAAGCCATGCAAAGGAAATTCCATTATTTAATCCTTCTTCTCTGTGTAATCTTTCTGACCGGGTGTGCCACCCGACCGGATTTTACAGATGACAGCAGCGGGATCAAGTGGAATATTTCTTCAACGGAAGAGGCTCTTGTCGGAGATGATCCGATAGAGCCGTTCAACCGTTCCATGTTCGCGGTCAATCATTTCGGTATGCGCTGGATCGTCCGTCCCATCAGCTGGGTTTATTGTTCCATCCTGCCCAAAGAAGCAATCCTCCGAATCAATAATATTTCAGACAATCTGGCATTTCCCGGACGGATGATCAGCTGTTTATGTCAGGCAAAGTGGGAAGGCGCCGGAATTGCACTCGGCAGGTTCCTGATCAATACAACAGTCGGGATCGTCGGGATCTTTGATCCGGCAGATCATTTTCTCGGCTGGAAAAAAAGGCACGAGAACATGGGACATGCTTTTGCCTCGTGGGGGCTGGGGCCGGGGTGCGTTTTAGTGCTGCCATTTTCCGGTGCAACAAATGTCCGGGATCAGGTCGGTTTTCTATTTGATTCCCTGTTGGATTTAAAAATGGTGATCCCCTATGCCGGGTCTGTCGCGGGTGCAAACCGGACGATCAGTGCTTATGATCCCTTTAATGCTTTGGTGGAGTCAGCAGCCGACCCCTATGAACAATTTAAACTTGCAATGTCTCTGTTGAGATATCCGCAGATCAATGATTTCAAATTCAAAGCAACAGAGGCTGATCCGGATTTTGAGAAAAAAGTCAATATTCCCGGAAAAGGATCAGAGATCATCAGAACAGCCGCCATTTTCAAAGCACAGAATCCGTTGGTGGATACTCTGCGGGTAAATGTCTTTTCCATGCAGCGGACAGATTCAAAATGGTGGACGAATACTTCTCTCTGGAACAGGGATTTTCAGAATCTTGGGGATGTTCGTGCAATCAAAGATCCTCTGGAACCCGAAGAGGCGGAACCCCGTTACTATCAGTTCTGGAACGAACCGCAGGAAGAGGGCGGGATCAAGCGGAAAAACGAACTCGTAATTATCATTCCCGGAGTTGGAACGCACTACACCGGAAAGATGCTCCGGGCTTTTGCTGAACTTTATTCCAATGCCGGTTATGCGGTCGTTGCTACGACCAATACAATGAATTGGTCCTTTGCAACAACAAAAGAAACAGCCTTTCCGGGATATGTGCCGGAAGATGTCAAAAATATCCGGAGACATCTCAGATTGATCCTTGATGATCTGGAAAAAAATAAGCAGTTCAAACCGGAAAAAATCATGATTGCCGGATATTCTCTCGGTGCTCTGCAAACACTTCATCTGGCAAAAATGGAGTCTGAAAATAATACACTCGGAGCATCCCGTTATATTGCGATCAATCCGCCGGTTGATCTGATTTATGCCATGGAACAGTTTGAACGTTTGGGGAATGTGACGAAAAAATGGACGAAAAAAGAGTATTTTCAGAATCTCGGACATGCAATCGTGAATTATCTGCCCGTTGCCATGAACAATCATCCGCACCAGAAAGAGGATGGCAAGACAGATACAGAAATTCCAATGGATTATACTTATCAGACGAAGATCAATCCGGAGCAGGCAGCCGGTTTGATTTCAATTGCTTTCCGGATGCTGCTCCGGGAACTCATGCTTTCCAATGCAAGAAATGGTTTCCTGCCGCCGGAATATCAGTATCAGTGGGGACGCCGCAGAGAGCTGTATAAAAAGATCGATTCTCTGTCCGGGATCGATTATGTCCGGATTTTTATCAAGAGCCGTTATCCGGAGTTGACCATGGATCAGCTCCGTTACAACAGCGGTTTGCGGGTGTTGGAAAAATTCCTCCGGGAAAGTCCTGATATCGTTGTTTTTCACAATTTGGATGATCCGCTGATTTCTCAGGCAGATGCCGATTTTCTGTCAGAGGTTCTGGGAAAAAAATTGTATTGGTTTGATCATGGAGCGCATCTTGGCAACCTTTATTTGAAAGAGTACCACCGCAGATTATTGAATGAAACAGGAATAAAATGAACTGGACTGCTTTTATAGAAAATTCTCTTTACATGCTTGCACTGCTGAATCCGGCGAGTAAAGTAATGTTCCTTGCAACGTATGAGCCATCTCTTTCTGTAAAACAAATACGGGAATTGGCATGGAAATCTTCGCTGGCTGCGTTATTGATCCTGATCGTTCTTGCGGGAGCAGGGGAAATCGTTTTGAGTAAAGTTTTCCGTGTGGAACTTTATTCTCTCAAGATCACCGGCGGGATGGTTCTGTTTATGATCGGATGGCTTGCTGTCAGAGAAGGGCGATTTGTGAACCGGAAAGAAAATGCGGATCATTCCACAGTTGCAAAAGAAGTCGATTTTACGGATCTTTCTCTTGTTCCGCTCGCAGCACCCTTGATTGCCGGCCCCGGAACCATTGCCGCAAGCATTTCCGGAACCGCAGAGTACGGCTGGCTTTTTATGGCATTTTCGCTGACAGCCGCAATCGCAGTTAATTTTATCATAATGCTTTTTTCCGGAAGCATCAACCGCTTTTTGACAAAGCTGCATTTACAGGGTCCTTTGATCCGGCTGACAGGTTTGATCATTGCCGCTGTTGCCGTTCAAATGGTTATTGCCGGAATAAAAGAGTGTAAGTTGTTTTAACTGTAACAATCTTTTTTCAGCCAAATTTTGCCGGACTTTTGAAATTACCTCGGTAATATTTCAGAATTTTTCGTTTAAAGATTTGTTTTTTGCACAAAACCGGTTATATTAAGGTCAACCGTTCAAACACTAACAAAAGACAGGAGTATTACTTATGTGTTACAATCTCTGCATCCTTGGAGCCTCAAACTTTTTCTCCGATCTGTGGGAAAAACAGCAGAATAACATTATTCTGTTCGGAAAAACAATTGTTCTTGCAATTGTTATCATCGTTCTGGCTTATTTTGTTGCAAAAGTTTTCAAGGCAATGATTCTCAAATCCGTAACAAAAGTTCCGCACATTGATGAAGCTGTCGGAAAGGTCCTGGTTTCTATCGTCCGCGGTTTTATCTGGTTGATCGCTTTTCTGATCATCCTTGATCTGTTCGGCGTGAATACCGCAAGTATCCTGACCGTCCTTGGTGCCGCAGGTTTGGCTATCGGTCTGGCGATGAAAGATTCTCTCAGCAATATCGCTGCCGGTATGATGCTTCTGATCCTCCGTCCTTACAAAGTCGGTGATTACATTGATTGCGGTGCTGCTCAGGGAACGATCGAAGAAATGGGCTTGTTCACAACAAAGCTTTGTACTGTTGATGGAATTTTTGTTTCTGTTCCCAACAACGTTGTTTTCGGCGCACCTGTCAAAAACTATTCCCGCAATGCGCTTCGCCGTGCTGATATCGTGATCGGTATTGCCAGCGGCGATAACGTTGCGAAAGCTGTGGAAGTCCTCCTTGATTTCATGAAACAGAATGAGCTGATCCTCAAGGATCCCGCTCCGGAAGTTCTTGTTGCAGATATCTCCAACTGTACAGTGAACCTGAATCTCCGTTTCTGGACAAAATCTGAACAGTACTGGGATGCTTACTGGAGTGTCAAAGCCGGACTGAAGGTTGCAATCGAATCTTCCGGATTGAATCTCCCCATGCCGCAGCGCGTTGTTACTTTCGTCAACGCAATTCCTCAGGATGCCAATTCCAAGTAATTTCTGAGGAAGAACCCGGCAGAAAACACTGCCGGGCGGTTTTGAAAAACAGAGTCTCTTCATCGGGACTCTGTTTTTTTTGCCGAAAAAGGCGAATTATCTTGATTTTTCCTCTGAAAATCGCTTGATTCCTGCATTGTAACGGTGTATATTACTTGATGATATAATGGGATTAATAAACGGAAAGGACTGAAAAATGCAGTTTTCCCTTGAAATGATACGGCACAGTGCGGCTCACGTTATGGCTGCAGCTGTCAAAGAACTCTATCCGGAAGCAAAATTTGATATCGGACCCAGTACCGAAGACGGCTTCTATTATGACTTCGATATCCCCCAGCATCTTGCTGTCGAGGATCTCGTCAAAATCGAAGAAAAAATGGAAGAAATCAAGAAAGCGGCTTATCCCTTCACCTGTCAGGAAGTTTCCCGTGAAGAAGCTCAGAAAATGCTTGCCGGACAGCAGTATAAACTGGAACGTCTTGCAGACATCCCCGACGATGGCGTGATCACCATGTACACCTGCGGCAATTTCACAGATCTCTGCCGTGGTCCTCATGTTGCAACCACCGCTGATATCGGCGCAGTCAAACTGATGAGCGTTGCCGGTTCCTATTATCGCGGAAAAGAATCCAACCCCATGCTTCAGCGTATCTATGGTACTGCATTCCCCACCAAAAAGGAATTGGATGCTTATCTGACTCAGCTGGAAGAAGCCAAGAAGCGCGACCACCGCAGACTCGGAAAAGATCTGGATCTCTTCAGTATCTCCGAAACCGTCGGCCCCGGTCTTGTTCTCTGGCATCCCCGCGGAGCTTTCATCCGCAACACCATTGAAACATTCTGGCGCGCTGAACACTATAAGAACGGTTATGAACTGCTCTATACACCGCACATCGGACGTTCCAACCTCTGGGAAACAAGCGGACACCTCTCCTTCTATCAGGACAGCATGTACTCTCCCATGGATATCGACGGCGGCGACTATTATGCAAAACCCATGAACTGCCCCTTCCATATTGAAGTTTACAAGAGCAGAATCCGCTCCTATCGTGAACTTCCCTGCCGTTGGGCTGAACTTGGAACCGTTTACCGTTATGAAAAGAGCGGGGTGCTTCATGGATTGCTCCGTGTTCGCGGATTTACGCAGGACGATGCTCACATTATTTGTACTCCGGAACAGATCGAAAGCGAAATTCAGGAAGTTCTGAACTTCTGTCTTTACATCTGGAAGACCTTCCAGTTCAAAGAAATCAAAGCATATCTCTCCACCAAACCTGAAAAATCTGTTGGTGATCCCGCCCGTTGGGAACAGGCTCAGAAATCTCTGGTTCAGGCTATTCAGGCATGCGGTCTGGAATATGAAGTGGATAACGGCGGCGGTGCATTCTATGGACCGAAGATCGACTTGAAGGTGAAAGATGCGATCGGCCGTGAATGGCAGACCTCTACGATCCAGTTCGACTTCAACTTGCCGGAACGCTTCAATCTGACCTATGTCGGAGAAGATGGACAGCGTCATCAGCCCTATATGGTTCACCGTGCATTGTTCGGATCTCTGGAACGTTTCTTCGGAATCCTTGTCGAAAACTACGCCGGGGCATTCCCGCTGTGGCTGGCTCCAGAACAGGTCCGCCTGATTCCGATTTCCGAAAATCAGGTTGAATACTGTATGGAAGCGAAGAAGAAGCTCCGTGCAGCCGGAATCCGTGCAGAAGTTGACACCAAGGATGGCAGCATGGGAGCGAAGATCAAAGAAGCCCGCAACATGCGAATCCAGTACATGGCTGTTGCCGGCGGACGCGAACAGGAAGCCGGAACTTTCTCAGTCAGATCCCGTAAAGAAGACCAGCTGGGAGCTATGACTTTGGAAGAATTGATAGAAAAATTACAAAACGAGATTGAAAATAAGATTTAACGTGCTATATTAATAAGATATTGCAAATTTAACAGGGAGGAAGCGGCCATCGCTAAATTACTTAAAAGCAACGACCGGGCGTATGCTGATGTTGAGCTGCGCGTAATTGGTGCCGAAGGAGAACAGCTGGGATTGCTCAAGCTGGGACCTGCGTGTCAGAAAGCACGCGATGCGGGATTGGATCTCGTTATGGTCTCAGAGAACAGTACCCCGCCGGTTTGCCGCATCATGGATTACGGCAAGTTCCTATATGAGCAGAAGAAAAAGCTCAAGGATCAGAAAAAGAACCAGGTTGTTCAGAAAGTGAAAGAGATCAAATTCCGTTTGAATATTGATACTCATGACTATGAGGTCAAGCTGAATCACGGAATCGGTTTTCTGGAAGAAGGCAATAAGCTGAAAGTAACGATCATGTTCAAAGGTCGTGAACTTGCCCATCAGGATAAAGGGTTTGAACTGGTCAATAAGATCACCGAAGATCTGACCGGAAAAGGAACTCTTGATGCCCCCGGAAAACTGTTGGGTCGCAATATTTGCGTTTCGTACAGTCCCGTCAAGGGATAATTAATAAACCGGAACAGAACTTGTTCCACACCGGAAGCGGGCGGATGGCATCTGCCGCAACGGTGAAACTTCTCGAACTAAGGAGAACAAACGATGCCGAAGATGAAGACAAGAAAGTCGATTTCCAAGCGTGTCAAACGCACGGGAACCGGGAAGTTCGTGTTTCAGAAGCCTGGTGCACGCCATCTGATGACAGGAAAGAGCGGAAAGAAAAAACGCCAGATGCGTAACGGTCAGGTCGTGCCTGATTGCATGGCTCAGCGCATGAAAAAAGCTCTGCCCTACGGCTGAAAACAACACTAACGGAGAAGAAACATGAGAGTTACACTTGCAGTCCCCTCCCGCGCTCGCAGAAAAAGAGCGCTTGATCGTGCAAAAGGCTTTTACGGTGCAAGCAGCAAGCAGATCCGTACAGTCTATGATGCAATCAACAAAGCTGATGCTTACGCTTATATCGGACGTAAACAGAAAAAACGTCAGTACCGTGCACTCTGGACCGTCCGTATCAACGCGGCTTGCCGTGCTCAGGGCATCAACTACAGTAAGTTTATCAACGGTCTCAAAAAGGCCGGAATCGAACTGAACCGCAAGGTCCTCGCTGACCTCGCAGTCCAAGACGCAGCTGCTTTTACGGCTTTGATCGAAAAAGCCAAAGCCGCACTCTGAGATATCTCAGTGACGGGGTGAAACTCCCCGCTCGTCTTACAATTTCAACGCGGACTCTGGCCTATCCGGAGTCTGCGTTTTTTTTTGAGGAATTTTATTTATGGAACTCTTGGAACAGATTCAGGCGATTGTCAAAGATGCTGCAGAAGCTCTTGCAGCCGCCAAAGATGCCGCCGCAGTGGAAGCTGTCCGTGCCAAAACAATCGGCAGAAACGGATCTTTCACCGCTCTCGGTCCCCTGATGGGTAAAGTCCCGCCCGAAGACAAACCGAAAATGGGACGCGCTTTCAACGAAGCCAAGCAGGAACTTGCAAAACTTCTTGAAGAAGCAAAAGATCGTGTCGCCGCTTCCGAAGGTGCTGACCCCGCAAAAATGCTGGACGTCACTCTCCCCGGAAGAAAAGCTCCCGCCGGACGCAAACACCCGCTCACCCAGACTATGGAAGAGTGCTGCAACATCTTCCGCCGTATGGGCTTCGTCGCAACCAGCGGTCCCGAAATCGAAAAGGTTTTCAACAACTTTGATGCTTTGAATGCTCCTGCGGATCACCCCTCCCGCAGTGCTCAGGATACTTTCTACTTTGAAGATGGCAGATTGCTGCGTTCCCATACCTCTCCGGTTCAGGTTCGCACCATGCTTTCCAAAAAGCCCCCAGTGCGTATCGTTGCTCCCGGAAGATGTTTCCGCCGCGATACTCCCGATGCCACCCACGGTGTGCATTTCCATCAGATCGAAGGCCTTTACATTGACACCAATGTTTCCATGGCTGATCTGAAAAGCACTCTTCTTGCGTTCGCTTCCGAATTCTTCGGTCCCGATATCAAAGTCCGGATGCGTCCCAGCTTCTTCCCCTTCACCGAACCCAGTGTGGAGTGTGACTTCACCTGTGTGATGTGCGGCGGAAAAGGCTGTCCTGTTTGCAAAAACTCCGGCTGGATCGAATGTGCCGGGGCAGGGATGGTCAACCCCAACGTTCTCCGTAATGTTGGTTACGACCCCGAAACCTGTCAGGGCTTTGCGTTCGGTATGGGGATCGACCGTCTTACTATGATCAAACACCGCATTGAGGACCTTCGTCTTTTCTCTGAAAACGACGTCCGGTTCCTGGAACAGTTCTGAGGAAAGGCAGGTAAACTATGAAAATCTCATTGAATTGGCTTTCCGATTATGTGGATGTGAATACCGATCCCATGGAGCTTGCAGCGATCCTGACCCGTGCCGGAATCGAAGTGGAAGAAATTGATTCTTCCGCAACCGTTCCCGCCGGTGTTGTTACCGCAAAGATCCTCTCCCGTGATCCTCATCCGAATTCAGACCACCTTTCCATCTGCAAAGTCGATCCCGGCAACGGCGAACCCGTCCAGATCGTTTGCGGTGCCCCAAACTGTGATGCCGGAAATGTTGTTCCCCTTGCAACACTCGGTACTGTTTTCAAAGATCCCGATGGCGGCAAAGATTTTGTGATCAAACCCTCCAAACTCCGCGGAGTGGAGTCTTTCGGTATGATGTGTTCCGCCCGTGAACTGGGCTTGAGCAACGATCATGACGGACTGATGATCTTCCCGGCAGATACTGCACTTGGTCAGGCTGTTGACAAGATGTATCCCGGCGAAACGATCTTCAATCTGGAACTGACCCAGAACCGTCCTGACTGGCTTTCCCACTGGGGAATCGCCCGTGACGTCAGTGCGCTTTGCGACGGCATTCTCCGTTTCCCGAATATCTCTCTCCCCGAACCCGAAGTGACGGAATCTTTTGAGAATCTGGTGAAAGTCGAAGCTGCAGACCTTTGTCCGAAGTACACTGCCCGTGTGATCA
>SUVT01000113.1 GCA_015061845.1 Lentisphaerota bacterium | reverse complement strand
GAGCGTGGCTACCCACAGGGTAACCACCGAAAACGCTCCATTTGCAGATCGCAACAAGAATTTTCTGCCATTTTTGAAGACTTTTGAAATTGCCTCTTAATAAGTTCAGCTTTGTTTTCCATCCGGGTTAAATCAATTTTAACCTTATGATGGCATTTTGATTTTTGCAGAGCAAAAATCGGAATGCCGCAAAAAGGTTTGAAAAGTAAAAAGAGGGGCACGGGGAGAAAAGAGAAAAAATTTCCTTAAAATTTTTTCTTTTGTCTCCCCGTTCACGAATAAATCATGATCAGAACAACTCTTCGGGTTCTGCTGTTTGATTCAGGAGTTTCAAGACGCGTTCCACGCCCGGATAGCCGCTGAACAGAAAGATTTTTGAGCCGTACAGCGGATTCTCTTTTATGACAGAATCGCCGCCCTCTTTCTTCGGAAACAGGGAACGGTCGATTCCGATCAGCATAGGATAATCCGGGTTCTTTTCCAGAAAATCCAGACGGTCTTTCAGTTGTCCTTCGTGCCACTTGTGGAAGAGTTCCAGATGGATCGTCTTTTCACTGTCGGAGAAGGTCAGATCAGGGAACAGGAACATTTGACCGCCCAGGTTCAGGAACGGCGGAGCATCCGGAACGATCTTCCAGTAATCAGAGGTCTGCCGGAAGTGAGTTACAAACATTTTGATCTCTTCCGGGATATAAGCGGAAAGATTGCCGAAATGCCCGCGCAAGTTTGATTTACTGTCAAGAATAAATTTCAAATCGTGAGTTCCGGGCTTGATGACACTTGACATTTTCCATGATTGCAGCTGCAGGATAGCCGGGAAAAATGATGCCAGCTGCAAGCCGTACTTTGTACCATTTTCCAGAATGGCTGCCGGACCGTCAATATAAACTTTGATCCGTTTTGCGTTTCCCTGCCGATCCTGATCCATGGAGACAGTTGCAAGCAGCCGCAGGAAGCGGAGCTGTTTGAAGAATCGCCGCAGTTTTGCCGGATCGGGTTCTTCTGCAGTGATCTCCAATGATGAGGAATAGAGCAATAAAGACTGGGCAAGCACGCAATTATATCTGGTGATCAACTCCTGCGGGGTCCACTCCGGAACAGATGCAATCATTTCATAATCAGGCAAATCGGCATAGATCGGAGTTTCCCGGAAGATGGAGCCGGCGCGTTGAAAAACTCTCTGACGGAAATTCTCCGGAGTCAGAGGCGCATCAGACTTCAACAGTTCAGCGGAGGCAAGAAAAAGTTTTGCCCGTTCTTCGGGATATGCGGCAGATTCATCACCGGAAAACTTACTGGCATCGGTAATAACTTTGCTCAAGCCTTTCGGGAGCTTTATATCGGACCACCGGGCAGAAAGAGCATTGATCGCAGTTTCCGTCTCTTTCCGGTAACCTTCCACGCCGATGCGCCACGTTTCCAGAAGCTCGGCGGCAAGATCCAGGATCTTACGGTCGGTTTCTTCCAGAAACATGGGTTTGGCATACCCGGAAAGATTCCGGAACCGGAGTAAATCGCGGGTCAGCATCAGTTTTTCCTCCTGTATGCCCGGTTGGAACGGCGTCGTTCGCTGGTGTAATACTCCCCGGTTCCCTGACTGACAAGTTCAAAAAGTTCTGCCTGTTTCCCCTTTGCGGAACGCAGGATCCGTCCCAGCCGCTGAACATGTTCCCGGGTGCTTCCGCTGCCGGAGACAACGATTCCGACTGCTGCTTCAGGGACATCCACACCTTCGTTCAGGACTTTGCTGGTAACGATCACGGTGTACGTGCCGTCACGAAAACGGTCAAGGAACTCTTTCCGTTCCGCAGCTTTTGTTTTATGGGTGATCACCGGAAGACAGAAGGTCTCTCCGATGGTGTAAGCGGTATCATTATCGGCGGTAAAAATAATTGTCCGTTCGCCGCGATGAGAGGAAAGGATATCCCAGACTGCCTGCAGTTTTGCTCTGCCGCATCGGGCGATGGAACGCTGTTTGAGATATGCTTTCATCACATCCCGTCCATTGGGACGTCTGGCGCAAAGAATAATGAATTGACTCCAGCCGTCTTTTTCGCTGAAATTGATCCGGTTTGCGCGGATGAATCCGGTATAAAGGGCGCGGGCAGCCAGATACTCTTCCTCCTCATCGGGGAGCAGCGGGACTTCTATTCTCCGGGTCGTGTAAGGGGCTAGGACGTTCCCTTCCAGTTCATCAATGAAGATTTCACAGACTTTGGGACCGACTAAAGAAAAGAGGATCGCTTCGCCTCCGTCTTCCCGCTCCGGAGTGGCACTCAAGCCGAGACGGTAGGGCGCAATGCACATTGCCGCAGCAGTGCGGTTCACTTCTCCGGGCAGATGATGACATTCGTCAAAAACAACGATCCCGAACTTATTGCCGATATGCTCCATCATGATGACAGCGGAATCGTAGGTGCTGACAGTGATCTCCCGGATCTCTTTGGAGCCGCCGCCCAGCATTCCCACCGGCACACTGAAGAACCGCTCCAGAACAGAAGCCCATTGATGAACGAGGTCAATGGTCGGGACAACAACCAGTGCGGAGCGTTTTACGCTGGCGATAGCAAGAACGGCAAGGAATGTTTTCCCGGAACCGGTAGGCATGACCACCACGCCCCGTCCGGGAGGAGTTGAGGTTTTCCAAGCCTCCAAAGCCCGCTTCTGATGGGGCATCGGGGTAATGGCTTCTTTCAGGGACAAATCAAGTGTCTGATACTCTTTTGCTGTATCGGTCACCTCAGTTCCGGCTGCATGAAAAGCACGGATCAAGGCAGCATAATCGGAAGCCTGGGCGCGCCACTTTCCCACCCGTTCATCAAAGAGCAGGAAAGGGATCGCATGTTCCGGCGGTTCTGCACCGTCTGCAAAAGAACAGAGGAGCGTTCCCGACCGGAATTCAAGAAGACACTTTGACATTAAAGCGTTTTCATCCGCTTATCGGTGCTGCCGCATTCGGAAGAGATTGCGGTTCGTCCGGTACGGGCGATTTCAATGATTCCGTATTCAGCAACGAGCTTGATGAAGTTTTCCACTTTTTTGGAGTGACCGGAAACTTCGATTGCCAGCTCTTCCGGCTGAACGTTGGCGATCTTTGCATCAAAGATTTCCACAAGGCTCAGGATCTCGGGGCGTTTTTCATGAGTTGCCTTGATCTTCACAAGAACCAGTTCCCGTTCGATAAAGGTTTCGCCGTTAAGTTCAGTAACACCGATCACGTCGACCAGTTTCAGAAGCTGTTTTTCGATCTGATCCAGAATCGCATCATCACCGGTCGTAACGATCGTCATTCTGGAAATATTGGGGTCTTCAGTACGGTTCACAGTGAGAGATTCGATGTTGTAGCCGCGTCCGCTGAACAGACCTGCGATTCTTGCCAATGCACCGAATTTGTTCTCCACCAACACTGAAATGGTATGCACATCACTCATCTTCTATCATCCTTTCTGTCTCCGGTCAAACTGCCACCGGAAACGCTCTGTTCTTTGAGTAAAATAACGCTCTCCATGAAAAAGTCAAACGGAATAAGAAAAAATTATCCCTGCAATGAACCTTTTTCCAACAGAATTTCTCTGGAAAACGGTTCCATCTTCAACAAAGTACCTGAAAAAGTAAACTCTTTTCCGGTCTCTCCTTTCAAAACCGCCAAAGTCTCTTCTCCAAGGCTCACCGTTGCTTTGACTTTATTCTTTACACCGTAACCGGATTCAACTTCACAAATTTCAAAAGTCGCTTTCGCTCCGGGACCTTTCCCGAAAACGAAATCGGAACTGTAAGGATAAACACTCTTGAGCGTTCCTTTCCATTGAACAGTCTGACCAATAACGCCGTTAAACAGAGCTTTTTCCTTTTCCCCCGGGAAAGAGGCACTGAAAAGAGCCTTTGATAACCCTTCAGCAGAAAGATCAAGAGCTGCAGAACTCTCAACAGGCTCCGGCTTTACAGCAGGAGTTGCAGAGGCAAGCGGTGTCGGCGCAGGGACAGGCTTGGGAGGAGGAATATTTGCCGGAGAAGTTACCGGGACTGCCGGAGCAGAAGATATCACAGTTTGTTCCTGAACCGGCGTAACGACCGGAGCAAAAATATCTTTTGAATCATCAACAGCCGGAATGGGTGCAAGATCCGGATGAACCGGCACAGTTGTTCCGCCGGAAAGAGCTTTTGCCGCAGAAACGGTCCGTTCGATAAAACTGTGAAAACTCATTCCGTCATTGATCCCGCCTGCTCCCAGAACCAGGAAGGATTCTGTAAGTTTGGTAGAATGATAACTGCCCATACAATTTTTCAGAACATTCATATTCTGAGTTGAGAGAAAATTCTGTAAATCTTTTCCGTTAGCGGCAGTAACAGAAATTCCGGGGGCTGTAAGACCGCGGATCTCAAAGGTCGCTCCGGCAGATTCCATTGGAAAATCGCCTTTTATAATGCTCAGACGCAGTGGCAGCTTGCGGGTAAAATCAACACGGCAAAACACAAGACCATGTCCGGTTTTTTCGTCAAAATCCCCCCAGACTTGTACAGGAAGGCCATCAATTTTTCCTTCCATTGACGGAAAAACTCTCTGATCGTTCGGTGGGTACAACTTTAAATTATGTCCGTGTGCAGCTTCTGCCCACATTCTCTGATTCGTGCGTGATTGACTTTCACCGCTTTGCTGTTTGCTGAGGACATAAGCAATATAAGCAATGATAAAAATTGCAACTATCAACATAAAAGGATGCATCGTTCGACCTTCTTTCAGTGTAACATTTTCCAAACGCGGAATACTTCTGTGATTCCCCATGCTTGAGCATCACAACCACGCGGGGTGTGGGGATAATTTCCATCAAGGATCTCCGGAAGCTGTCCGATACAGCCGGAATGGAACAAGTCTTCTCCAGCTGAAAGAATCGCTTTCGCAGTTCCCTTTCCAAAGGCGCCATAGACCATAAAATATGCTTCCGGATAACTGGGAGCAAGCCATGTCCAGGCTGTTCCGTTGTGGTATGCCGGTTTCCGGCGGGTATCTTCATCGCCTTCATACGTTCCGTAATAGGGACGTCCGGGATTGTTCAGCAATCTTCCATCTCCGGAACGGACTGGCAGTTCATAGCGGACCGGACGGTCTGCAAGACTCCGGATTGCGCCCGGAATCAGAAGCGCACCGGCGGCATCAAGGATCTTCTTTCCGATCTCACGATCCGTCACTGCGCCAAGAGTGATGGCAAGCAGCTGATTCGGACGCAGGTGATCGTCAGCGACAGCCTGCTTTGCCGGAGTTCCCGTTTTGCAGTGCAGGCAATCGGAAAGCCATCCTTTTCCGGGCAGCAGATAAAGCTCATGAATTGATTTCTTCACCTGTTCTGCCAGTGTTCCGTAAACCGGATCAGCATTTTCCATAGATGCAAGGAAAGTCAGTCCGGCAAACCAAAGTGCCTGAATTTCAATGGGATAACCTTCCCGCGGAGTTCCAGCCGGATAATTGGTATCCATCCAGGTGAAATGCGGCGGACTGAAGACAAGACCGGATTCCGGATCCATCTTGATCCCGTTCGGCGTACCAGACCGGATTCCGTCAACGACCGATTCCAGTGTTTGCCGTAACGTCGTTCCATCAGGACGGATCACGGTTTTCAGGAAAGCCTGATTTCCTTCCGCTTTGCAAAGATCAGAAGCTGCAACCAGCAGCCACAGAGGCGCATCGGAAGTATCTCTGTTCCGGGCATCATCGCCATAAATCACATTAGGGATCGTCCCCTGCTCCGCAAAAGAAGCAAATTGACACAGGATCGCCTTGACATCTTCCCGGAATTCATCGGCGGCAATCAAACCTCTGGCAGCGATCAGCGTGTCCCTGCCCCAATCCAGGAACCAGGGATATCCGGCTATCACAGACTTGTATTTTCCGCGTTTCACAACAAAGGAACGCAGCACTTCAAGGAAGATCTGTTCTGTCGGCCGTTCTTTCCGCTTGTTGAAATATTCAGGTGTTATGAATGACGGATTTTCTTTTTCCGGCTCTTCCGGAGTACAGAGCGTGCCGGTGATCTGGAATAATTCTCCGCCATAAACCGGGATCTCGAAGTAACCGGGGCTGTAAACATCGGAATAAGGATCCAATCCGCGGGAGGCTTCATTGGGCTGCCAGAGCATATAATGCCACTCATCCGCACGGTGGAATTTTCCGGCTGAACTGACAAGAGAAAGTTTCCGTTCCGGTACAGGAACAAAATCAAAGCCCCGGTCATTTTCTTTGATGCAGCCGGGCCAGACCTTTTCCACATACGATGCCTTCGTAGCATTATGGAACGAACGGTCCTCCAGATCGAACCGCAATACAAACCGGACAGCAGAGTCGTCCGGCAAATGATTTTTCTTATCTTTTCCGGGAAGACGGAACAAGGAGACCTTACTGATATTTTTTCCGGGAACAAGTTCAATTTTCAGAACACAGGAGACATACATTCCGTTTCCTGCGGGAATCTTGTAATGCCACAAGCCGCCTCCATCTTCCGCAACATCAAAGGAAATCAGACAGTTTGCTGCAACTTCCTGAGTACGGGCATGGTAAACCATCCACATCCGCATCCGGCGAAGCATAATATGACGGTCCTCCGGATATTCTGTACTGAGATTAGCCAGCATAATGGCATCGTAGCGGGAGCTGATCGACGGCATATCCAGACGGAGATGAGTGATCGCACCCCGCCCGTTCGTCTGCAGAAACGTCAGCGGAGATGATGCAATTTCTTTATGTTCATAGTGATCTGCAGCCCAGTGATTGTCCGGTACAAGGAACAGAAGATGTCCGGTCACACGGGTCAGCTTTCCTTTGGACTCAAACACAGCGAACTGCAGTTCAGCAGTCCGGTGATGTCCTTCTGCCTGAACAGGATTGAATATCGCAAAATATCTGCCCTGAGAATCGATCAGACTGTCATACTGCCGGACAATATGTCCATCAACCACCAGCCGCACCCGGAACCGGGCGGGGGAAAGGATCAGAACAAACCGTTTCGGCGGGATCATGACTTTGCGGCGGATATCCTCCGGCAAACGGAACACGGTATAAGATTTTTCATGCACTTCCCCGCCGAGATTGCGGAGAAATTCTTCCGGGGATTCCAGCAGAGATGCCGCAAGGATCTCCGGATCTTCGCTGTCCTGCATAACCGGTGTGTTCCGATGAAAAACAATCGTTTTTACAGCCATGTTCCGGGCTTTCTGACGTTCCGTTTTTGACAGACGGTCAAAGGCATAACGGCTCGCCTGTTTCACGATTTCCGCCTCAACTTCCCGGCAGGAAAGGCACAAAACTTCACCCGGAGCAAGGGTCAGGGAAAGCATTTCATCGATTCCCTTGACAAAGGTGATCTTCCGTCCGGTCAACAGGTCAAACATGGGCTTTCCGCTGCTGATGTTCCGGATCGTGTTCCAACGCAAAATCGCTGAATGGTCGCAGTCAAGGTTGACAGCAACCAGAATTCCGTTCAAGCCATCGGAATCGGTCCGTTTCATCAATACTGCATGGGGGCTGTTGCAGCTCAAAAATTCAACTTTTGAACCGTTATGGAACGCAGGATGCACCCGCAGGATCGTGTTGAGACGTCCGATATATTCCACCTGATTTTCCTGATTGCCCCAGGATAGACCGCTGGCTTCATGGACATCGATTTTTTCCGTTGCAAACCACTCCACGCCATTGGCGAACCCGAAGGCACCATTGCTGGAAGTCAAGGCACAAAGCCCTGTCCGCATCTTTGCATATTTTGTAGAAACAGCCGCAAGACGGGAGTTGTCGTGGGTTTCCGCATAATGCACCATCAAACCGTCGCCTTCGCTCTGTTTCCAAGCATATTTCAGATAACCTTCCACCTGATCTTTGGAATAGTTCTGGAACAGTTCGGAATATGCCCAGTTCATGTTGGCAAAATCAAGCAGACGGGATGTTACAGCGGGATCACCGCCAAGTCCTTCCAAAAGGAAAATCGTATCGGGAAACTCATTCCGGACTTCTGCAATGATGTACTCCCAGGCAGGAACCGGGATCATATATCCGGCATCGCAGCGGAATCCGTCAACACCCCGCTGACACCATGTCAGGAACACATCGGCAATATATTTCCAGAGTTCTTTATTGTTGTAATCCAGCTCTGTCAGGTCAGCCCAGATCGTCCCCCACGCACCGGGTGAAATGATCGTTCCGTCAGGCTCATGTTTCAGCCATTCCGGATGTGTTTCATGGATCTTTGCCGCCCAGCCGGTGTGATTGATGGCAATATCAATAAAAATCCTGCCATCCTTGCCATGTACGGCATCAACAAGTTCCAGAAATTGTTCCAGCGGTGTCGCTTTGGTGTCAAACTCTGCCAGAGAGGGGTCGATCGCCGTAAAATCAAGAGAGGCATAAGGACTTCCGAACCGCCCCATCCGGGCATAAACAGTAGGTGTCGGATTGATCGGAAGAAGATGAAGGATCCGGCACTGAAGATCATCAAAAATATGATCCAGATTCCGGATGACATCCCGGAAGGTCCCGGACTTCGGAATGATCGTATAGCCCAGATGATCCAGATCATGCATGTCGGCACTCTCATCCGGACGTTTTGTCCGGGTGCAGTTGGGTCCGAACTGACGGACAAAAGCACAATAGATGGAATTCCCGCAGCAGTAGTCGGCTGGGCTGACATTGATATGAACGTTATCGCCATCGGGCCAAACGGCATCTTCCGTTCCCTCCGGCATAAAGAAACACTTTGCCTCAAAATGTCCGGCTTCGATCAGCGCAAGTTTCAGGGAATAATGACCATCGTTATCGCTGATCATCGGGATATCGTGCCAATCCTGTCCGGCTGATGCCAGACCGGTTTTGACAAGAGAGATCGTTTCAGCTCTGCGGACTGCAGCTTTTCCGATATTTGTACGGACAAATGCTTTTCCTTTTCCATGGGCTGTCAGCGTAAATTCCAAAACATCTCCCCCATGGAGCAGGTGATGCGTTCCCGGAACCGGATTTTGAACAGGTTTTGACATTGCTGGACTCCTTTAACGTATAATCAACTCAAGAGGGGCACTTTTTACATCCATGCTTTTGAGATCCATTACCCCGCGGACAGCATACCGTCCCGGCTTCTTCAGTTCTTTGATAAAACTCAACGGGACAGTTATGATCACGGAACTTCTCGGGTCAAGTTCCAAAGGATATCTGGGCGCATTTTCCGGCGGAGCTTGTCTGGGCGCATTTTTCCATGCGCTTTCCGGCAACTTGTCAGCACCGCCTTCTTCAGGACACTCTGCATACTGAACGATCAGGTTATCCTGTTCGACGGTTCTCCATTCCGCAATCATCACCCGTGACAATCCATCATTCTCAAACTGGAACTTGATCGTTCGCTTGTAATCAGACATTTTATAAGAACTGAGTGTGGTGATGATCTTCAATATCATCCCGTGTTCCTGAATCTTGGTAAAGGTTTTATTCACAGGGATCACAGGCTGCTGCATCTCCTCCTCACTGTTCTCTCCCGGACAACCGCAGAGAAGTGCGCACAGCAGAAATAATGCTGGCAAAAATATTTTCGATGACTGATATCTCATAAAAAAATCTCCAGAAATAAATTCAAGCGTAATTTACTCCAGCTTTTACCATTCGTCAAGAAAAAAAATTACGTTTGGGGGATTTTTTTTCATTTATTCATGAGGCAATTTCAAAAGTCCGGCAAAATTTGGCTGAAAAAAGATTGTTGATGAGTTGGAAATGGTAGTTTGAGCGTGGCTACCATCCTCCTTCGCTGAAGCTATGGAGGACAAGCCGAAAACGCTCCATTTGC
>SUVT01000112.1 GCA_015061845.1 Lentisphaerota bacterium | reverse complement strand
TAGCCGGAATTGCCATCACAGCATCACCAAGCCAGTTGGGACTGCGGACGACTACACCATTTTTCCAATCAGACTTTTCAAGCGGAATCCGGTCAAAAGCAGGCACTTCACCGATAGACGGGATCATAACATCAGCCATTTAAGTGTCTCCCGAAAAGAATCAGCCCGACGATAAGCATGATATTTTCTGAAATATATCCCAGAAAATCAGACATCCAGAATTCGGGTCTGCCGAAAAATCTGTCAATAAAACGGCGGGATGCAATCAAAAGTAAAATCGTTAAAATGATTGCCAGGGGCAAAGAAGCCAAAGCTCTCCAATGGAAAGCCAGAAGCCCGGCAATCAAGGAAAATACAATATAGATGAACCAATTGTGATGTTCGGAACGTTCAAACGGCTCCGGCTCTTCTTTCAACAGTTCTCCCCGGATCAGATAAGCACCTCCGAAAACATAGACAAACCATATTGCATTTCCGCTGGCTGCCAACAAGCCGAATACAGCCATCCGGAAAAGATAAAATGTTGCAAAAAGGATCTGCCGCTGCATCAATGTCGTGATATTCTGAGAATCATTCTGTTCCAAGTCTTGATTTCTGCCGGATACAAGGCGGTCAATACATGCGACAGATAATGCAATTCCGCGCCATCCTGTCAGCATTTCAAACGCCAAAGGTACAAACAGAGCAGTCATGACCCCACCGCCGACAGGACCAATAAACAATACAAATGTTGCGCTTACGATCGCAATCAACAATCCGGGAATCAACCCGGCTACAGTCGAAAATGAATATGGGAACCCGTCTTGATCAAACCTCGCATTTCTTCCGTAATAACAACGGCATATTGAGGAGACAGAGGTCAATAAATTATTTTGTGTCATTGGTTCACCGTGTTTTTGTCTTTACCTTCGGGTAAAGTTGTTTTCTTTAATGCAGAAATATCCTGCTTGATCTTTTCTGCCTGATCAACAACAGCTTGAGACATTGCAGCCGCAAAGTCTTCAGGAGTATCTCCTTTCAACCGGATAGAAGAACTTAACTCTTTGCAGAAAATCACTTTCTTATCTGCCCGGTTGATCAGGCGGTATAAAACTTTCAAATCGGCTGTATTGGAATCCAGATTCCGTTCAAAAGTGAAGATATCTCCTTCAAGTATATATTTTGTATCAGAAAAATCATCATTATCGGCTCCATAAAGTTTTCTGAACGCAGAAGAGACCATGACGGATGGAGTTTGTGTCCATTTTGAAAAAGTATCAAACTGCAATACTGTTCCTTTACGGGAGAGCATTTTGAATTTTGCCGGAGATTCCGAGACAAATTCAGCAATCGAAACTCTTGTTTCGGGAGCTTTGAAACCGGATGGCAAGGCCAAAGTGTATTGCATAGTCTGATTGCCGGATGATTCCGGAATATTCAGTTGAAAACATCCGGCAAAAGCACAACAAAGTAATGCAGGAAGAATGGTTTGGACTAATCTCATCGTCCTTCTCCAATATCGGGAATCTGAAGTTTTACACCGATTCGCAGACCGTCATTGTTTCCAATTTTTCCGGGGTTGGCATTCTTAATGGCGCGCCAGTGCCGTGTCGTTCCATAAAATTTTCTGGAAATTCTTGTAAGAGTATCGCCGGCCACGACCGTATATTCACGAACGCCGGTATTAACTTTGGGCTGAGTGACAGGATCTTTACGTTCCGTTCTGACATCGACGGTTGCATCAGAGAACGGATCATCCTCATTTTTCGGAGCTTCAACAGCACGCAGTGGACGGACACTGACTTCACGGGTAACTTTTCCGCTGCGGATCATCTTTTTCATTTTTTCATTCTGTTCCAGAAGTTTGTTGGAATATGCCACATATTCATCCATTTTTTTCTTATATTCGGCAGCTTCCTGCTGAACTTGTTCCGCATTGATGGTTTGATAGTCTTTCACAAGCTTTTCATAAACACGTTTCCGGCAGGCAGCGGAAAACTTTTTCACATCCGCAGCATCCGGAGAGGTCGGAGAAAGTTCCAAATATTTTTCGTAATGATACATCGCACGGAAAGGGTCATCCAGATTATCACCGTAAACTTTTGCCAGCTCCAAATGTGCCAAAGGCGACTTCGGACATACATAAAGGAAGTCCTCATAGAACTGAGCAGCCTCTTTATAATTCCCTGCCGCCTGACTTGCGCCGGCTTTCACAAACAGCGGATGGCTTTTTTCTTTGCCGACATAATCACCGCAGCCGACCATGATAATGGTTGCAAGGATAAGTGTTAATGCAGTAATAAAAGTTTTTATATTTTTCATAAATGACCTCGTGTATTTTATGTGTTTTTCTTTTTCAATATAACAGCACCCAACCACGGCAGACGAATCGTTATATGCTGATCCTGTCCATGGTAAAGTCCCTCTTCTGCGGTGTAAACGCCATCATTCAGGAGGTTTGTACCGCCAAATCTTGAGGCATCGGTATTCAAAACTTCAACCCACTCGCCGGGGAGCGGCACCCCTGTGGTGTAACAATCCCGGACAACCGGTGTTAAATTCAAAATCACAACAACCGGATCTTTCCGTTCCTTATCCCAACGGATATAGGAAACGACAGACTGATGAACATCTCCGCCGTCGAGCCACTGGAATCCGGCATTGGTAAAATCGTCACTCCAGAGAGCATTGTTTTCCCGGTAGAAGAAATTCAATTCTTTGACAAGAGTTTGCATTGCCTTGTGCTGCGGATAATCCAGCAAATGCCAATCCAATGCCTGATTGGAGTTCCATTCGATCCACTGGGCAAATTCTCCACCCATAAACAAAAGTTTCTTTCCAGGATGCGTTGTCATGTACGCAAACAATGCCCGCAAATTTGCAAATTTCTGCTGATAATCACCGGGCATTTTGTTCAGCAGAGAACATTTTCCATGAACGACTTCATCATGACTCAACGGCAAAACAAAGTTTTCCGAAAAAGCATACATCAGAGAGAATGTCAATTTACCGTGATTGTAACTGCGGTAAACCGGATCCAACTGAAAATATTCCAGAGAATCGTGCATCCATCCCATGTTCCATTTGTAGGTAAAACCGAGTCCTCCGAGATAGGTCGGCTTGGAAACACCAGGCCAGGACGTAGATTCTTCTGCAACCATAACGGTCCCGGGGAACAATTCATTGGTCAACTCATTCAAACGGCGCAGAAACGCAACGGCTTCAAGATTTTCATTTCCGCCATACTTGTTGGGGATCCATTCTTCGGCATTCCGGGAATAATCAAGGTAAAGCATAGACGCCACGGCATCAACACGGAGACCATCGACATGGAAATGATCCAGCCAGTAAAGGGCACTGCCCATCAGGAAGTTGCGTACTTCACAGCGGCCATAATTAAAAATATACGTTCCCCAGTCGCGATGTTCGCCCTGGCGGGGGTCGGCATGTTCGTATAGAGCAGTTCCATCGAATCTGCCCAGAGAAAACGCATCTTTCGGGAAATGGGCGGGAACCCAATCCAGCAGAACGCCGATCCCGAGAGAGTGCATGTGATCGACAAAATAAGCAAAATCTTCCGGACTTCCATAGCGGGAAGTCGGAGCGTAAAAACCCGTTACCTGATATCCCCAGGATTGATCCAGCGGGTGTTCACAAACAGGCAGAAGTTCCACATGAGTATATCCCATCTCCGTAAGATATTTTCCGAGAACATCTGCGATCTCACGGTAATTGTGAAATTCCTGATCTTCCGCCAGTTTGCCAAGTTCCGGATTTCCCCATGAACCGAGATGCATTTCATAGACGTTCATAGGAAGATTCATCGGATTGACGGAACGCCGTTTTTTCATCCAATCGTCATCGTTCCACTGAAAACCTTGAGCGGAAGGAACGATCCCGGCATTGTCCGGACGGCGCTGGATCTGTTTTGCATAGGGGTCCAGTTTCGTAAAAATGTCCCCGTTTTTCGTCCGGATCTCAAACTTGTAAAGATCTCCGGCACAAATTCCCGGGATAAACAACTCCCATACGCCGGAATTTCCCATCAGACGCATCATATTCCGCCTGCCATCCCAGCAGTTGAAATCGCCAACGACAGAAACTCTTGCCGCATTGGGAGCCCAGACAGTAAATTCAACGCCATCAACGCCGTCACGGGTGCGGCAGTGCGCCCCCATCATATCATAGACATTCCGGTGTTCTCCGGCGTTGAAAAGATAGGTATCCATTTCACCGATCCCGGGCAGAAAACTGTATGGATCAGCAGAACAGAAAACTGTACCGTCAGAAAATGTTTTCCTGATACGGTAGGTAAAAAAAGTTTTTCTTTTGAAGAAAGCAGTAAAGAGTCCCCTGCCCTCATTTTTCATCGGGAGAGACTTAGAGAAATCAGAACCGGTCAAGACTTCAACAGATTCTGCAAGGGGATCATAAACACGAATGATTTTTCCGCCGATCCATTCATGAATCCCTAAAAAAGAATGGGGATCCGCCATAGTTCCGGCAAAAAGAGTCTCCGGCATGTCTGTTTTGCATGCCTCAAACATTTTTTTGCGGCTTTCCATAACGAACCCCTTTCTGAATCAAAACGGCAGATATCAACCGAGAGCGAACATGATCTCCGATTTTGTTACAACTTCACCGTTTACGATCATAGAACCATGACCTTTACCAAACTTGGATTTTGTATCCGGGATTTCAACATCAAGAACAAGCTGATCTCCGGGGCGGACAGGTTTGAGAAATTCTGTATTGTCAATGGACATGAAGAATGCTTTCTTGCCGCGGTTTGCTTCACGGCTCAGAACGCTGATACAGCCAGCCTGAGCAATGATTTCGGGATGAACAGAACCGGACATCACAGTGTAACCGTCAGCATAACGGCGGAAGGAACGCTCATCGGAACAAGCATTCTTGACACCGAACACACGGCTGCCTTCCACGCGGGAGACATAGTCAACCAGCAGGAACGGATATCTGTGAGGGATGACTTCAGAAATCTGGTTCACATCCATGACTGATGTTTCAGCTTTATCGAATTCATTGAAAAGATCGGGCATGACAGGAGCTTCCTTGGGACGGACAGCCATTGTCAGGATCGCCTGGGAGCTTGCACCGCCGTTGTTTTCGGCAGTACAGGTGTATTCGATAGAATCAGAGGTTTCATTGGTCTGTTCGACAGTAAACTTCACACGGTCGCCGGGGGTGTTGGGACGGCGGAATTTTACTTTTTTCAGGGTTTTCATGTAGACATCGCCCTGACGGTTGGGGTCGAGCTTCTTCCATGCGAGAAGTTCAGCGAGCTGAGCAAACGCTTCCACCTGCAGCACTCCGGGCATAATGGGAAGACCGGGAAAATGTCCCATGAAATACCATTCACCGAGAGAGACAGCTTTCAGACCGATGATTTTGGTGGGACTTTCGACAAAAACACGATCCAGCATAATGAAGCTTTCCTGAGCAGGAAGCTGCTGTGCGATTTCAAAACGACTCAAAATTTCAGACATGTTTCTCTTCCTTTCAAACGGGGTTGCACTGCGCAAGCATTGTCTGCGCAAGTTTGACATGCGACGGATGACCCGCTTTCACCGCCGTGACCTTTGCTTTCACTCTTGCACCGACAAGATAGATATCGCCGACGAGGTCCATCATCTTGTGGCGGACAAATTCGTTGGGATGACGCAAACCATCTTTGGAAATGATCGCACCATCATGCATAACGACTGCACATTCCAAACTTCCGCCTTTCACAAGACCGGCAGCAATCAGCTGTGCAAGTTCCTGATATACACAGAACGTTCTGGAGTCAAACAACTCTTTTCCGAATGATTCTGTTGTCACATCACAATAATACTGCTGTCTGGAAAGATCTGTTCCGCCAAATGCGATAGAACAATCGACCTCAAATTTATCGGAAGGTTCCAGATAAAGCTCTGCATTTCCTTCTTTTACTGTGATCGGCTCTTTCGCGGTCCAGTAATGAGCAGGTGCATCCTGCGGCTGAAGTCCGGCAGCCATGATCCCTTCAAAGAATGCTTTCGCAGAACCATCTGCAATCGGCGGCTCAGGTCCATCCATTTCAACAATGGCGTTATCGACCTTTGCGGCGTGAAGAGATGCCATAATATGTTCTACAGTAACAACAAACGCTCCTGTTTCACGGGAGGCGATCGTCGTTGCACGGCGAACATCGATCACGTTGCCTGCAACAGCTTTCACCATAGGTTTTCCCGGCATATCAACACGGCGGAACACAATTCCTGTATCAGCCTCTGCGGGGAGAATTCTCAAGTTCGCTCTCACACCGGTGTGCAAAGCGATCCCGGAAACAAAAACTTCACTTTTAATCGTATTCTGACAGTCCATTTTTCGATTTTTCTCCAATTCGTTGAACATCCCGGAACAATAACACACATTCCGGGATTTTTCAAGCGGATCAGTGAAATTTATGCAAGTTTATTTTTAACAGCGACCAATTCTGCATCAGCATCGGTCAAAATTTCATTGATCAGATCTTTCACAGAAACGATTTCATCAACCAAACCGACAGACTGACCTGCCATCAGAGAACCGAAGTCGACATCTCCTTCGATCGCTGCACGGCGCAATGCTCCGATCCAATACTTTTCAACTTCTGCCTGAGCATCGGCACGGTGAACGGTTCCGGCTTCCAGTTCCTTCAAAAGTTTCAACTGGAGCTTACCGAAGTTATCAAGCCCTTTGTTGCGGAGGGAACGGACAGCCACAACGGGAAGTTTGGAGTCGAACTGCGGTGTTGAAACAGCATCACGGGCTGCGGCTCTGCGGAACACATCCTTGAATGCCGGGTGAACATTGCACTCTTCGGTCATCACAAAACGGGTTCCCATCTGAATACCGGCAGCACCCATCAGAAGTGCATGTGCCATCATCTTACCGGTGGACATACCGCCTGCGATAAAGATAGGCACCTGATCTGCAAAACGGAACAGCACCTGCTGCATCAGGATCACAGTGGAAACGTGTCCGATATGACCGCCTGCCTCGCTGCCTTCCAGAATAATTGCATCTGCACCATACTTGATCATTCGTTCCGCAATGGAGATCGTAGAAGCAAAGCACATAACTTTTGCGCCGGTTTCTTTTGCTTCAAGAATTTCTTTTTCCTTCGGGAAACTGCCTGCAAAAACAATATAAGGAACTTTGACTTCCTTCAGCATTGCAAGGTGTTCTTTGTAGGCGGGGGCAATTGTGATCAGGTTGACGGCAAAAGGTTTGTCAGTCAAACTTCTGGTTTCTTCGATTTGTTTTTTCAAAATGTCAGTGGGAGCATTTCCTCCGGCAATACAGGCAAAACAACCGGCATTACAGACAGCTGCAACCAATTTCGGTTCGGAAACCCAAGTCATCGCGCCGCAAATCACAGGATACTGCACATTCAAAAATTCTGCGCCGCGTTTCATCAGGGGATTCAGTTGTTTAAATTCTGCCATTCTCTCTCTTCCTTTCTCTTAATTTTTAGGGTTAGGATGATATAATTTAGCACACATTTTATACTTTGTCAAATTTTTAATAAAGCATATTCAATATACGTTTGATCAAGTCCAAAATGTATCAGAAACGTTCACTCTTAAAGCATCTCTTAAAATATTCTGGATATCACGGTGAATATTCTCCACCGGAATACTTTCATCAGGAGTATAATTGATCATCTGATAAACAGGAGTGACCCATCTGTAATAATGCGGAGTACTGGAAAGACAGTGCTGCTTTTCAGGGAATTCCATAAACAGTTCAGCCCTGCGTACAGTTTGTTTTTTGCACCATAATTCTATATCTGTCTTTGCCGCCGGAGCAGCAGAACGGATTTCTGCCAGACGGTGATCTTTCAATTTTTTCAGAAAATTCAGAGCTTTTTTCGGTAAAGGAGCGTTGCAGGGAATTCCCAATGCAAAAATCACACAACTTCCGATCCTGCCCGGAAGCGGATGAACTTCCATCTCTCCCGGTTTGGAATCCATACATCCGCGCGGTCCGAAAAAACACATCTGAACATGAGGTTTCTGTATGAATTCCCGGATGGAAGTGCCTGGCATACTTGTAATGGAAACTCCATTCCGGCTCCGCAGCATTTCCCGATAAAAATGAATTGTTTTGAAAAATGGTTCATCCGGCAGCCAGACATTCCCCCAGCGGTCAAAAAAATCGCCGCCGAAATACCATAATAGGACATCGAACCAGAGCGAGCCGAGCGGAAGAATTCCGAAGGGTGTGACTGAAGGATCAGCTTTTCTGAACTGTTCACACATAGTTACCATTTCTTCAAGTGTCCAGTCGTCACCGGGAATTTTTATTTTATAACGATCCGCATTGTTCCGGTTGATATAACAGAGAGTCTGATTCCGGATGATCGGGAAGACCCGCAATTTTCCGTCAACGCAGCGGCATTGCTGCAGAAGAGGTTCCGGGATATCTTCAAACAACTCTTCCGGCAGAGGTTGAAAAAAATCTTTCATCTCATTGAATGCTGTCAGGGGAGCCTGAATAACGGAACATTGGTTATATAAAGAAGATAAGATCGGCTTGATATCCAGAGGTGAAGGCAGGATCTGATACTTGCAGTTGGATTCATCTCTCAGCATGATCTGATTGACCTGTTCCTGGTCTCCAAGATATTGACAGGCTCCATAAACAAATTCAGAATTTTTTACCGGATGAGTATAGAACTGCGGAACAGAAGCTGCGGATGTTACAAATGTCCCCCTGCCCTGTTCGCGTTTCACTTTTTTTTCAAGAACAAGGCGGTCAATCGCTTTCCGTAAAGTTCCAACAGACACGCCGAACTCTTTTGCCATGACCGGTTCAGTCGGCAGACGGCTTCCAGCCGGAAAGCTCCCATTCCGGATCTTTTCAGCCAGTTCTTCATAGATTTTCTGATATTGCGCTTTCATACACAGCCTTTCTGAAATTCATATACATGAATATATCATTGTTTTTTTGTTTTTCAAGTCATACAAAATAAAAAAAACAGATATTTTTCATTTTTTATCAAATTATTACAGCATAAGCAATTATAACTATTTTTCAATTTTCTTTTTATTCTTGAATTTTATTTTTTTCAAGATTATATTACTGCAAATCATATAAATCTTTTGATAAGCACCTTTCGCAAAAGATTATATTTTGAAGGAAACAAAAAAAATATGAATAAGAAAGGGTTCAGCACATGAAAAAGAACTGTAAATTCACTCTGATCGAATTGCTTGTTGTAATAGCAATTATCGCAATTCTAGCGGGGATGCTTCTTCCGGCATTGAACAACGCAAGAAGCACAGCCAGAGGTTCGTCCTGTATCAGCAACTTGAAACAGATGGGTATTGCTCACATTCAGTACATGCCGGAAAATGACGGCTACATCCCATCGATCCGCTGCAAAGGTTTCAACTGGAGAACAACGCTTTATATTGATGGACAAACCAGTTTTACCAAATCCAAACTGATCGTATGCCCCGGCGACAACGGCTACAAAATCGGTGTCCGGGAAATGTCTTACGGCAGAAATTACTGCACAGGCGATTATACAGCTTCCGCATTCAATACCTGCAACTCTGCCAATCATTATAAATCAAGAGCAATCAAACATCCAACAGAAATGTGGCTTGTCATTGACTCAAAAGGCGGCACTTCCAACGGAGAACGCCTTGCTTTGTCAAATGTCACCTCCGCCGGTGTCGGCTGGACTTATAACAATCAGACAAAAGTCAACGAAGACAGACATGGCAACAAAGCAAATGTATTGTATTTTGATGGACACACCGGCAATGTTCCGGTTCATTCATATTGGGAAGGATACCCGAACCACAAGAAGTTCTGGTTCCGTAACGGTTTAACAGAAAGCGGTATTTGAACATGAAAAAGCTCTTATTGGCTGCGGTACTTGTACTTGCCGCAATTTGTCAGGCAGAAGCCCCGAAAGTGTGGCGGAAGCGGAAGCACGGTACTGCGAGAAGTTCCCTGCCGTACAGATCAAGGGCTATGCCATCCATTCTCTTGCCGGGGATGGAAGTGTGAACGAAGAGGGCG
>SUVT01000111.1 GCA_015061845.1 Lentisphaerota bacterium | reverse complement strand
TACCCCCTCACGTTTTCTGAACCAGTCTATGGTACCGGACGGAGCTGAAATCATCCCGAACCGTCATGGAACCGCTCCCGGGATCTATCTGGAAACAGAACGCGGAAACCTTTTTCTGCTTCCCGGCCCCCCCATGGAATTGGAGCCGATGTTTGCAAAACAGGTGATCCCGATCCTTTTGGAAAAACGGAAAAGGGAAGTTCATTCTGTGTTGCTTCATGTTGCCGGGGTTCCGGAATCCGAGGTGGAAGAGCGTATGCTTCCCCTGATCAGCCCGAAACTTTCTGTCGCCTATTGTGCATCTCCGGGGCTTGTCAAACTGTTTCTTTCCTCCAGTGACATGACTTTTTTACGTGAACGGTTGATCTCTGTGAAAAAAGAGTTCCAGAGGGAACTCCTGAACAGTAAACACATCTCTCTTCAGGAAGAGATCGTGCATCTTCTGACTCGCTCCGGATTGACCCTTGCCACCGCAGAGTCCTGTACCGGCGGTTTGATCGCTGAACGGATCACCGATGTACCGGGTTCTTCCAACGTCTTCCTCGGAAGCGTGGTTTCCTATTCCAATGAATTGAAAGAGAAGATCCTGCATGTTTCACCCGAAACGCTGGAACAGTATGGAGCTGTCAGCCGGGAAACCTGCGACGAAATGCTGAACGGAATTGCAGAAACGACCGGAGCTGATATCGTTCTTGCTGTTACTGGAATTGCCGGTCCCGGCGGAGGTTCTGTAGAAAAGCCTGTTGGTTTGGTTTATACCGGAGTCCGGATCAATGGAGAAAATTTTGTGACGGAAAATCATTTCCGCGGAAACCGTCAGCAAGTTCGGGAACGGACTTGTGCTGCAATCCTCAATGAGCTGCGCATCCGTCTGAGCGAATGATCTCTTAAACTGTCAGATCGACCATCGGAGCAGAAACGTACTCCGCCAATGCTTCCGGATTCAGTTCCACATTTGTTCCGACCTTCCCGGCACTGACACAGATCGTATCATAAAGAATCGCTGTTTCATCCAGAAATGTCGGGAGCGTTTTCTTCATACCGATGGGGGAACACCCGCCGTGAATATATCCGGTCAGAGGCAGCAGTTTTTTCTGGGGGATCATCGCAATGCTTTTGACTCCTGCCGCACGGGCTGCTTTTTTCAAATCAAGTGTTGCCGGTCCCGGGATCACAAACACAAAATATTCCGGTCCGGGAGCTTCTGTTACCAGTGTTTTGAAAACCTGATCCTGATCTTTTCCGATTTTGCGGGCAATGGAAATGGCATCCAGATTTCCGTCTGAAACATCGTATTCATAAGGAGTGAACGGGATTTTTGCGTTTTCCAGCAACCGTTCCACATTGGTTTTGATCATACTGCAGCTCCGGAAAGAAAACTGCGGATCGCCTGTTCCGCTGTCTCTGCGGGAATGGCTCTGTGGCAATTGGCTTCCGGACAAACCCGGCGGAAACATTTCATACAGGGCAGGTCTTTCGGGGTCAGGACAATCGCCTTTTCCGAGAATGGACCCGTTCTGACAGGGTCAGTCGGCGCAAACATACAGACGACCGGAACTTCCAGCGCAGCCGCAATATGCATCGGACCGCTGTCGTTACAGAAGAGAACATTTGATGCCCGGATCGCTTCCAGAAGCCCTACAACAGATGTCTTCCCGGTCAGGTTGAGGCAGGGCGCCTGAATACTCTGACAGAGCTTTTCTGCCATTTCGGCTTCATCTTTCGTGCCGAGGATCATAAAAGAACAATCCGGAACCTGCTTTTTCAGCAGCATTGCAGTTTCTGCAAAATAGGAGACTGGCCAGCATTTGGAGGGCCATCTTGCGCCGGGAGCAATCGCTACAACGGGTCCTTCCGGTAAATCCTTCATCAGGTCAGCAATGAGCTGGGCTTCTTTTTCATTCTTCAGAAACTGAGTTTCCGGCTTTCCGGCAGAATCAACTCCCAGAAATTCCGCAACCAAACGGTAATTTCTTCTGACAGCATGAATCGTTGCAGAACCGGAATCAACTTTCTGATTATAAAACAGTTTTGAAATTTTTTCTTTCGGCTCTTTCGGTCCGACGACGATTTTTGTTTTGGCAAGACTCGTGATCAGACCGCTGCGCAGAAGCCCCTGAAGATCAATGACTGCTGTATAACGGTTTTCACGGAGCATTTTGGCAAACTTTAATGCAGCGGAAGGAAACTTCGTAATCTTTCCAAGCTCTTTTCTCGGAAATGGAATTACCTGATTGACAGCCGGATGCAGCCGGACAACATCCGCAAATGCCGGAACGACCACCCAGTCGATAATTGCTTCCGGCTTATGTTTTGCCAACAGAGAAACTGCCGGAAAAGCGTGGATCACGTCTCCCAGACTGCTTGGTTTTACGATCAGATAACGCTCCTGCATGGAGTTCTTCTCACATTCCGCGTTCAAGCCGGTTGGCAAGCCGTTCCGGAAGTCCTGCTTCAAGAATCTTCTTCTGGGATGTCCGGAAATCATAAGGAACACGATAACGTGTCACCATTTTTGTATTCGTATCATAAATGACAAAAGACGCTCTGCGGTCACGGTTTCTCGGCTGTCCGACACTGCCGATATTGATCAGGTATTTATATCCCTGCTGGATCGGACAGGAGATAGGGGCGAAGGTTTCCAGTTCTTCTTCACTGTAACCGCCTTCACGGCGATCCGCCCATTCCGGAATTTCTTCAATTTTCCGACCGGATACCATGGTGACCGGCTTTTTGGCAAACATGACAGGGACATGCGTATGACCGAAGAAACAAAGCTGAGTGAACTGGCTTGCAAAGTGGTCCTCTGCCTGATAAACATCAAAGATATATCCCCATGAACTGGGGGCTTCCAGTGTGGCATGGACAAGCGCCATATTCGCTCCGCGGATATTCCCCCGCATCGGGAGATTGGCAAGATATTCTCTCTCTTCCTCTGTGAGTTGTGATTGAGTCCAGAGAACTGCTGCTTTTGCATGAGGGTTGAATCCGCTTGCATCAGGATCTCCATTGGAGGCATACTCGTCATGATTGCCCTTTACGCAGACAAATTCGGGAAGGCTTCTGACAATTTCCATACACTCTTTAGGATTTGCATTGTATCCGACAATATCACCAAGACAAAGATATGCGTTGACATTATTGTCTTTGCAAACCTTCAGAATAGCATTGAGTGCTTCCAGGTTTCCATGGATGTCACTGAAAATTGCATACTTCATATATATAACCTGCTCTGTTCCAAGTTCTATTTATTGTCAGGGACTTGTAAAATAAATCCATCCCGTTCAATACCTGCTTCTTTACGTTATCATGTAATATAGCACACAAAACACTGTTTTTCAAGCACCGGAACGAAATTTGATGAATTTTCCGGAATATGGTATTCCCTGTCAATCAGGGAAAAAGCTGCAATCAGATCAACATCCCAGAGAGAAATGCGCAGGCAAATTCAACTCTCAATATGTGCCGTCCGCAGGAGAATTTCTGGAAACCGTTATTCTCAAATGCTGCCACTTCCGATGGCAGAAATCCACCTTCAGGACCAATCGCCAATAGAATTTTTTCTGCTTCCGGTTTTGGTGTAAATGGCTGATCCGGAACAGGATGTGCAACAATTTTATGGAATTCTCCTGCCCGTTCATTGCTCATCATCATGAATTCCCGGAAACTGCGGAAAAATCTCATTTCAGGCATACGGGTGGTGCAGCCCTGTTCCATGCCCTCGATCAATTCCGATTCCAGCTCTTCCGGATGCAAAACACTGCTGTTCCAATAACTTTTCTCCACACGGGCAGACTGGAACAGGATCAACTCCGGAATTCCCGCTGATGCAGCAAAGTGAAGGACTTTTTTCAGACTTTGAGGACGGGGCAGAGCCACGGCAAGAGTGATCGGCAGGGCAGGCGGCGGCTGTGATTCCAGAACAAAAGAGTCCAGAAGAACCTTTCCTTTTTCGATGGAACGGATCACTCCATGACCGGACAGTCCGCCAAGGACACCGGTTTTCAGCGTATCACCGACTTTGGAACGGAGAACTGTCCGGATATGTTCAGCCCTTGCCCCGGTAACCGTAACCGACGATCCCGGAGCAGGGGTGTCTTTCAAAAGCAACTGATTCATTACCAGGAGATTTCCCCGGTTTCAGCATGTTTCCGCAGAATGTCGCGCTTGATCTTGCCGGAAATCGTTTTCGGAAAGCTGGTCACAAATTCGATTTCACGGGGATATTTGTAAGGTGCGCTGTGCTGCTTTGCAAACTGCTGAATTTCACGAACCATGGATTCCGTCGGGTCATAGCCCTCATTCAGCAAAATGTATGCCTTGACCTTGGAACCTCTGATGGGGTCAGGGGCTCCGACAACCGCACATTCATGAACTGCGGGGTGGTTCATCAGAACTTCTTCCACTTCCACAGGACCGATACGGTAACCGGAACTCTTGATAATGTCATCGCTTCTGCCGACAAAGTAGAAGTAACCGTCTTCATCCTGATAAGCCTTGTCTCCGGTATAGTAGAAACCGTTGACAAAGCACTTTGCATTCTCTTCGTCATTCTTGAGATAACGGGAAAGCAGCCCCATGGGCGAACCATTTTTGATATTGACTGCAATTCTTCCGGGGTCACCCTGTTTGACAACGTTGCCATCATCATCATGCAGTTCGATATCCCATCCGGGTGCGGCTTTTCCGATAGAGCCGGGGCGGGTTTCGATATCTGCAAAGTTTGCGATCATACAGACCGTTTCCGTCTGACCGTAACCTTCACGGAGCGTAAGTCCCGTTCCTTCTCTCCAGAGCTTGATCGTGTCTGTCTGGAGCGGCTCACCGGCAGTTGCACTCTTTTTGAGTTCCCGCAGGTCAAAACGTTTCAAGTCGCTGATAACCAGCATTCTGTAAATGGTCGGAGGCGCACAGAAACTTGTAATGTTATATTTTTCAAGAATCGGCAGGATGACGTCCGGATTGAATTTTCCGCGGATATCATAGATGAAAATACAGCAGCCGACGATCCACTGTCCGAAATAGTTGCCCCAGAGATTTTTCGCCCAGCCGGCATCGGAAATCGCATAATGCAGGTCATTCCGGTTCAAGCCGTGCCACATTTCCGCTGTGATGCGGTGTCCCAGCGGATAGTCATGGGTGTGCAGAACGAGTTTCGGGAATTTACTGGTTCCGGATGTGAATGAAAGCAGCATCGGATCGGTGGATTTTGTTCTGACCGGATAAGTCGTCTTCACCATCGTCGCAGAAAGTGTTCTGCTTTCGATCTCTTCCTGATAATTGACCCAGTCGGGGAGATTGCCATCGACAAGGATTCTCAGGTAAAGCAGCGGGCAATCATCGAAAATCTCATCGAATTTCGGTGCATTCTCCATATCAGAGACAACAACTTTGAATTTTCCGAAGTTGATTCTCTGGCGCAGTTCCTCCGGAGTGCAGAGTGTCGGGGTGGAACACTGCACGGCTCCGAGTTTGATGAGTGCAAGAGAGAAGATCCACCACTCCGGAATACGGGGCAGCATCAGAAGAACTCTGTCTCCTTTACTGACGCCGTTTTTACAGAGAAGGTTTGCTGCAAGATTGGAAAGACGGCTGAAGTCATAAAAGGTCAGTCTGCGTTCTTCGCCATGCTGGTTTGCCCAGATCATCGCCAGTCTGTTTCTGTCTTCTCTTGCGTGTTTATCAATGACATCGTAAGCAAAATTGTAATATTCCGGACGTTCCAACGGCTTGGTTCTGAATTCATGTTCCGGCAGAATTGCTTTGAAACTTGTCTCTTTCATAATCTGATTTCCTGTTTTAATACAAGAGTTTCCGATCATCCCGGATTTTGAATGGAATAATATCTTCATCTTTTCCGGTGTCAAATCGGGTGAATACATATAATTTACCACAACTTTTTTTGAATTACAAGAGAAAATATAATCTTTTCAGAAAAAAAATGCCGGAATGACCGTGATGAAGCCGGGATTCCGTTCATTATTTTTATCTTTGTACAAAAAGTAAAACTTGATTTTTCTTATATGAAGGACTATATTACTATACTAATAAATGTAACAGGAGTTCTTTTTATGTCTATTGTCGCCTTCAACCTGATTCTTCTTTCCATTTTTATGCACAGTTTGTGGCATTTTCTTTGCAAGAGCAGCGGAAAGGCGTCTATGGCATTTTTTGCACTGTTTTCCACTTCGCTTTTTCTGACGATCCTGCCGCTGGCTTTGAGTTCCGGTTTGTTGGGGAAAGTTCCCTTCGATATCGTAAAATATGCCATCATCGGCGGCATCAGCGGTGTGATCTGCGATATCGGTTTGATCCTGGCTTACAGAAATTGCGATATCTCTCTGGCGTACCCGATGGCACGCGCCCTGCCGGTCTTTTTTACCATGGTGGCAACGACTTTGTTCGGATGGGGAAAATCTCTGACCATTCTGGCGATCATCGGTATGATCGTCATTTTTTCCGGCTGCCTTGTTATGGCATTCTCCAACGGCCCCAAAGATACAGCCATGAAAGATAAACTCAAGTATTTGAAAAGAGGTTTGATCGGGATCCTGATCGCTGCTCTTGGGACGACTTCCTACACGATCGTTGATAAGTTCGGCGTGGATGCCATGGTGAAGTTCGCCCCGGAAACCAGTAAACTGCAGGCTGCCGGAACCTACTCCTGTATTCGTGAACTTGCTGCTATGACCGGCATGTGGCTGCTGGTTCTTGTCCGGAAAGTGCAGGGGGAAGATAAAGGACTTCTCCGGAGCCTGATGAAACAATATCATCCCTATCTTGCCGGGTTTGCCGCTGCTCTTGCTTATGTGCTGATCCTTGTGGCAATGAATGAAGTCACCAACGTAAGCTTTGTTCAGGCGTTCCGTCAGTTGAGTCTGCCCTTGAGCGCATTCCTCGGGTTCCTGATCCTGAAAGAAAAAATTACAGCGATCCGCTGGATTGCATTGATTCTGATCATGGTCGGTCTGGGGTTGAGTGTCCTGTAAAAAAAGGAGTATCCCGGATGAAAAAAATCTGTTTGATGTTCCTGCTCTTCCTTATCATCGGTTCCGCTGACGCCGGAAGAAAGTGGAGCGACAAACGTATGGCTTATCCCATATTCGGTGATGTTTCGGCAAGCCCTCTGCAAATCTCGTTCTGGCCCCTGTCTCTGGTCCCTGCTGATACAAATTCCGCCACAATTTACGGCTTGAATTTGAACTTGACAACTTTCCTTCATTTCCAGCACACCGTGTATGGTATCAGTTGCGGATTGACTCAGGTTTCTGAACGCCATTACGGGCTTTCCGTTGCCCTTTACAACGGCATTCAAAGAAACGGTGGCTTGTCGGTCGGGTTGATCAATTCCTACGAACAGAATTACGGCGTCTGCATTGGCGGGTTCAATGTCGCACATGGCGGAACTTCCACGATCACGGGAGACCAACAGGGAAATCGGATCGTAATAGAGCCGCATAACCCCAATGGAGTTCAGCTTGGACTCTGCAATATTGCAAAAGAAGGAGTGCAGATCGGTCTGTTCAATGTGATGGATAAGACGATCCACAGCCGGAAAAATCATAGTTTTTCGATTCAGTTCGGATTGCTCAATCATGATCCCGATGCGTTGGTTCCGTGGATGCCGCTTTTTAACTTTTCTTCTCCCGGAAAAAAAGTCAAATGACAAAACTTTATCTCATCCTTTTCTCTGTTTTTACACTTCTGCTTACAGGCTGCGGAACGGTTCCGCTGGTTGTGACGACATTGACTGTTTCCCCGGAGCATGCCGCTGTTTTCTCTCCGGAAAACCTTTCTCCCGTTTTCCGGAAAAATGGTTTCGGCGGACCGTATCAGTACAGAGAAGATAAGATCATTTTATACCGTGACCGCCGTTTTGAGAATAAAAAAGTTATATGTTGGGATCGCGGCCACAGACATACATACAGCCTTGGACAGATCGCCTGTGACCGTCCGGGTCAATTCATCTTACTCAGCCATGATCCGGGCGTTTCTGAAAAAATTATTGCTGAACTGACAAGTCTGCTGGTAAGACAAAATATAAAATATGATTGCCGGGTGGAAACGGAAAATATGAAAGATATCACCGTTTTTCTGCGGAATCATTCAGCTGTGAGTCCTGAACAGGCTCGATACCGTTTGAGAGTGGAAAAAGCAAAAAAACAGACCTTGTGAAAAAAGCGCAGTTCCCCATACAGGTTGGTAAATCCTTCTGCTATTTTTAGTTTAAGATGGCATTTCGATTTTTACATCGTAAAAATCGGAATGCCGCAAAAAGGTTTGGAAAAAAGGGGTGGAGTTTGAGGAGGGGAAAAAGGACCTTTCCTCAAAAGGGCTTTTTCCCCTCCTCAAGTAACAACCTTTATTGGGAATAGAGCATTAAAAAAGGGTCCGTCTTTCAACGGACCCTTTCTCAGTCATTGACCGGTGAATTACTTCATCAGTTTTCCGACTTCCTGATAGAATTCCATCCGTTTTGCGGCATCGGCTTCTGCTTTTGCGAACAGAGCTTCTGCTTCTTCCGGGTTGGCTTTCATCAGACCTTTGTAACGGCCTTCGGAGCGGATGAAGTCCTGGAACTGACCGTTAGCCGGCTTCTTGACGTCCCAGGTGAAGGGAGCTGCTTCGTTAGCCGGGTTGTAACGGTAGAGCGGGAAGTAACCGCATTCGACAGCACGTTTCTGTTCGGTCTGGGTCTTGCTCATATCGATGTTGTGAGCGATACAGGGAGCGTATGCGAAGATGATGGACGGACCATCCCATGCTTCTGCTTCCTGGAATGCCTTGAGGGTCTGCATTCTGTCAGCACCGAGAGCGACGGAAGCGACATAGACATAACCATAGCTCATGCTCATGAAGCCCATGTTCTTCTTGTAGGTCTTCTTACCGCCTGCTGCGAATTTTGCAACTGCAGCGGTCGGGGTGGACTTGGAAGCCTGTCCGCCGGTGTTGGAGTAAACTTCGGTATCGAGAACGAGGATGTTGACGTTCTTGCCGGAAGCGAGAACGTGGTCGATTCCGCCGTAACCGATATCGTTTGCCCATCCGTCACCACCGATGATCCAGACGGACTTGTCGCAGAAGTAATCGGAGAGTTCGTTGATCTTGGCAAGATCGCCGCAGTCGCATTCAGCAGCATACTTGGCGATGACAGCTTTTGCAGCCTTCTGAGCAGCAAATGCTTCGTCGGTCTTGGAGTTATCCCAGTGTGCGAGAGCATTCTGGATAGCTTCCTTGAGATCAGCCGGAGCCTTGTCGCAAGCAAGAGCCTTTTCGCAGTAGCTCTTCAGAGTTGCGCGGTTGGCATCGACTGCCATACGCATACCCATACCGAATTCTGCGTTGTCTTCAAAGAGGGAGTTTGCCCAGGCGGGACCGCGTCCATCTTTGGTCTTGCAGTAAGGAATGGTCGGGAAGGTTCCGCCGTAGATGGAGGAGCATCCGGTTGCGTTAGCGACGACCATGTTTTCACCGAAGAGCTGGGAGACCAGCTTGACGTACGGAGTTTCACCGCAGCCTGCGCAAGCACCGGAGAATTCAAAGAGAGGTCTGCGGAGCATAGCACCCTTGATGGTTGCTGTGGTGTTCTTACCCATGACATTGTCGGGAGTGGATTCAAAGAATGCTTCGTTTGCATTTTCACCTGCTGCGCGTTCAGCTTCGAGGGTGGACCAGACGAGAGCCTGTTTTCCTTCTTTGTCGCGCATCGGGCACTGATCAAGACAGACACCGCAAGCCATACAGTCTTCGACATAGACCTGAACTTTGAACTTCAGATCGTCGCACTTCGGCATAGCGTCTTTGACTTCAAATGTAGCAGGAGCACCAGCGAGATCCTTTTCGGAGATCAGCTTGGTACGGATAGCTGCGTGGGGGCAGGAAGAAGCACAGATACCGCACTGGATACAGTTTGCGGCAACCCATCTCGGAACCTTCGGAGCGAATCCGCGTTTTTCGAGAGCTGCGGTTCCGGTGGGCAGAGTTCCGTCGATGCTCATTGCAGAGACAGGGATGGAGTCGCCATTGTTGCGCATGGAGGGTTCGATGATCTTCTTTGCGAATTCATCAGCATCATCGGGGATGAGCTTCTGGGGTTCAACGCAGGGAACGCCATCGAGAGAT
>SUVT01000110.1 GCA_015061845.1 Lentisphaerota bacterium | reverse complement strand
ATGTATTTCCGGTTCCATGGAAAAGCAAAATCCCGTTTTCTGGCACCATTATTCAAGGAAAAACGCCCGGAATATTTTGCCCGTGGTTTCAAGTTGACCGGAACTGCCGATCCGCGACTGAAAAACAATTATCCCGGCGATAAGACTCTGCCGCCACAGCTTTGCTATACCAGCAACGGGGTCAGGGATTGGTATATCCATGAGGTTCTGACTTATGCCGGAGGTAAAAACCTGAAAGGCGGTTTCGGAAATAAAGATGGAACGATCGAAGACACCAGCCGGACGATGATCCCCCGTATTCCCGGACGGACTTTTTATTACCCGATCGAGGGCGGCGACAATGGAAAATTCTGTCAATGTGTGTCCTGTAAGCCCTTTGTCAAAGATAATAACAACTTCTCTGCGCTGAAATTCACGTTGATGAGCAAAATCGCTGAGGGTGTTGCCAAAAAAGATCCGGGTGCCGGAGTTTCCACGCTGGCTTATATCCTGTCAATGTACTATCCGGATAAGGTGAAACTCGCAGACAATATGATGGTGCAGATCTGTCTGACAGTTTATTCCTGGTGGCATCCGACAGCTTACCGTCTTCAGCATGGAGAGTACAAAAAATGGATTGCCCGGGAAGGCTCAAAACGTCCTTTGACTTTATGGACCTATCTTTTCGGCTCACCATGGGATGCCCGGATCCATTTCGGAAAATATCACCCCTTCCCCACATTCTATCCCCGTAAGACCGGAGAACTGTTCAAAGAATTTGCTGATGATGGAATCCGCGGCTGGTTCTGTGAAGTACAGCTGCAATATCATCTGCTGGAAGCCTATATCGCCGCCCGGCTCTGCTATGATCCCTCGGCTGATACAGATAAGATCATTGATCAGTTCTTCACAGATTGTTACGGTCCGGCAGGAAAGATGATGAAAGAATTTTACCGCGAAGTGGAAACAGCTTTCTGGAATCCGGCAAACTGTCCGGAAAAATGGCTGAAAGATCCCAAAGTTTTCCGTGGTCCTTACGGTATCAAACATCCGTTCTGGGGTACAGGTTTGATCTCTCCTGAACTGAGTTGGAAGACCATGGGAACACCCAAGCGGATGGCAAAACTGAAAAAATTGATTGCCGAAGCGGAATCACAGGAATTGACACCTCCCCAGCGGAAACGGTTAAATCTTTTCCTGAAAAATACATGGGGACCGGCATTGCGCGGTGAAGCTGAATTTGCCAAAAATCAGCAATCTGCCAAAAGAGGGAATTCCCCTGCGATCAGGCTTCTGAAACAGAGTGCCGGAGGTGATCCGGATAAGGTTAACTGGAGTGATCATAAACCGTTTCTGATGATGTCTATGGACGGAACAAAGGTAGCTCCGGACAAGTTTTATCTGGCATCAGATCGGGATCATCTTTATTTTTCCTATGAAACGACAAAAGATTTCGGTGGACATGGCAGAGTGATTTTCTGTTTTTCCTCTGCGGATGGGAAACAGATCCGGACACTGGAATTCGGTCAGAAACTGGTTGACCTTTCCGGAAGTAACAGTCTCAAGCCCTTGAATTTCCGTTCAAAAGAAGATGCTTCCGGTTGGCTGGCAAGAGGTGCGATCAGGAAATCGGATTTACCGTTCCAGGCAGGTTCTCTCAAAGCAAACATCATCCGCCGGGTAGAAGCGGCAGCAGAAAAAGCGGAAGATATCGTCATGTGGCAGCCGACATGGTATGCAGACGATTATACCTCACCGAAATATTTCGGCTATCTCACGGTTTTTCCGCAGATCATTCAGGAAAAATCATTCCGGCTCGACGGGAAAGCGTGTATTGTGGGAGATCCTGCGGCAACAGACAAAAAAGCCGGGTGTATGGATGCAGCGCAGGGTTGGACAATGAAAATCATGATCCCGCAGGAAATTTGCGGGAAACGGAAAGTGACGTTTCTGCTGCGAACAGATGTCACTGATCCGAAAGCAAAATTCAGTATCGGAGTCTATGATAAGTTCAACCGGAAAATGATTTATTCAAGGCAGATCAAAGCGGCGGCGTATTCCGGAAACCAATATCGCCAACTGGTGTTTGACGGTGTGAATCTGATTCCGGGAAGTTATCTTTTCCTGGCATCGCTCCAGCCGAAAACAACCGTTGGAAAACACCACTATTATGTTGATATGGTAATTTTTGAATAACAGAGGCAATTTCAAAAGTCTACAAAACAGGAAAGGAATTGAAAATGAAAAAATCATTGATCATGCTGGCACTTGCAGCCCTCTGCGGAGTGTATGCACAAAACAAAGAAACAGTCGTTCAGGATTCCGCTTTTTCTTATGAAAGTGATGCCGCAAAGGTGGCAGATGCCAATGCCTCGGACCGGAGTGCCGGAAGAATGAATGTGACAAAAGGCTGGACAATGAAATATTTTGTCCCCAAGACCCTGGCAGGAGAAAAAACGATCACTGTCTCTCTGCGTTCCGACCTGAAAGATGCCAAAGGAACTTTTGTCGTCGGTATTTATGATAAAAAGATAAAAAAAATTGTTCTTGCCCAGCGGGTCAAAATTGCCAATTACGCCGGAACAGCATATAAGGATTTGAATCTGGGAAAATGGAATTTTTCCGACAGCAACTACATTTTCATTTCAAGTCTTTCCCCGAAACATACTCAGCCGGGAAGCATTTTTGTGGATAAAATCACATTCAAATGAGGTTACAGATGAAACTTTTATTCAGTTTGGCGATATGCCTTTTTGTGTACGGCTCTGTTTTTTGTGATGTTACTCTTGTCAAAGATGGCAAAGCCAATGCAGTGATCGTTCTGGAATCGAAGCCGACCCAGAGTGCCCAGCTGGGTGCGGAAGAGCTGCGGCATCATGTAAAATTGATCACCGGAGCAAACCTTCCGATCGTCCGGAAAGCAGTACCGGGCAAAGTCAATATCTTTGTCGGTGGAAATACAAAACAGACAGTCGGCGAACTCATCACGATCGCTTTTAAGGACGGAAATATTTATTTGACCGGTAATGATTCCCCGCTGTATGCAAAGGTGGATTATGCAAATCCCAAAACATTTCCCGGTTATGAATATCAGTACAACGGTTCTCTGTTTGCCGTTTACGATTTTCTGGAAATTTGCTGCGGGGTCCGCTTTTATGGAATGTATGAACGCGACACTGTTTACAAACGCAGAAACACATTGACTGTGAAAGAAATAAATCGTTCCCACACGCCAAAAATGGATGCATTCCGTGAAGTTTATGAACACAAGAAACCGGAGTCACCTTTCACACAGCGTGAACTCAGCTTGTGGAGATTGCGCTGGCGTATGAGTACATTTTACGGAAAAACCAACCACAACATGGGCAGTATTTATTTCCGTTATTACAAACGCGCAAAGCAGAAATATCTGGCACCTGTCTTTGTAGAGTCCAGACCGGAATATTTTGCGCAGGGATATAAAGGGCTCGGAGCCGGTCTCGGAGATTGGCAGCTCCGTCTGGCATTCCCCGGAGACAAGGATGTACCGCCGCAGTTGTGTTACTCCAATCCGGGAGTCAGCGATTGGTATGCTCATGAAGTTCTGGAATATTCCAAAGGACGGAATATCAAAGGCGGCTGGGGAAACAAAGTCGGGACACTTCCGGAGACGAAGACATGTATTCCCCGGTTCAAAGGGAAACCCTACTTCTATCCCATTGAAGGAGCTGACAACGGCTCTTTCTGTAAATGTCCCGATTGTACAAAAACGCTTGGTGACCGGAGAAATGTTTCCAAGCTGAAATTCAGTCTGATGAGTGAGATTGCCCGGAAAGTGGCAAAGGAAGATCCCTCTGCCGGAGTTTCCTCTCTTGCCTACATCCAGTCTCTTTATTATCCGGACGGGGTGGAACTCCCGCCGAACCTTTCCATTGAAATGTGTCTGACTGTCTATTCCTGGTGGCATCCGGTTTCCTACAAACTCCAGCATGATATGTACAAAAAATGGGTTAAAAAGGAAGGAAAACGCCGTCCGTTGACAGTTTGGACCTACCTTTTCAGTACCTATTGGGATACGATCCATTTCGGACGATACAAAGCGTTTCCGGGCTTTTATCCGTGGAAAACAGCTGAAATCATTAAGGAGTTCAATAATGATGGCATCAAAGGCTGGTTCACCGAAGTCCAGATGACCTACAACACACTGGAAGCCTATGTGGCAGCCCGGATTTGTTACGATCCTAACGTAGATGTCAAAGCAATGATCGACGAATATTTTGATCTCTATTTCGGCGAGGGTGGAAAATACATGAGAGAGTTCTACCGGGAAGTTGAAAATGCTTACTGGAACCCGGTGAACTGTCCGAAAGAATGGCTGAAAGATCCCAATGTGTTTGTTGGTCCTGCGGGTAAAAAGCATCCTTTCTGGGGAACCGGTTTATTCTCTCCTGAAATTTGCTGGCAGATGGGAACCGATGCCCGTATGGCAAAATTGGGAAGTCTGCTTGAAAAAGCAAAAGCAGCAGTCAAAGATCCCAGAGAAAAAGTTCGTCTTGACATTTTCTGCAAAAACATCTGGCAGCAGGCTGTAGAAGGGAAAAAAGATTTTGATGCACTGAAGAAGCTCCCGAAGCAGAAAACGACCGTCACCCTGCCCCGTATCCCGGAAGCCAATGGAGATCCCTTGAAAGTGAATTGGTCAAAAGCCTATGAAAGTGCAGACTTTACAGATGCTCTGGGCCGTCCGATCCAGCGGAAATGCAGAATCCAGCTTGCGATGGACTCCAAATATCTCTACCTGCGTCTGCATGAACGGAATGCCGCACCCGAAAAGGGAAAGATGCTCTGGCGGGAAAATGTTGAGATTTTCTTCTCGGCTTACAAGAGTTATCCGCTGTACCACATCGGGATCTCCCCCTTCGGAGAAACCGGTTCGTTCATCCATGATCTGGTCAACGATGCGGAAAAGAGTGATGCTTATGATTTCAAAGAACGGATCATCAACCGTCCGGGCAAAAACAGCTGGGAAATGATGATGTCGATTCCATTGGATCGTCTGCCCTTCAATAAAGATGAAATTGTGGTAAACTTCTTCCGGACCTGGGGGGCCCACGGTCAGTTCTCTGTCTGGTCTCCGATTTATCTTTCCTATTACATTGGAGGTCTTCAACGGTTTGGAACTCTGAAAAAATCAAAATAATCAATGGAGGTGATTATGAAAGTCCGTAAAGAATTCACGTTGATCGAATTGCTTGTAAGTGCTGCTTGTAAAGTTAGGGTATTGCCGTTGTTTCAACTCAAAAAAATTGATAAAAACTGCACATCCTTACGCCCGACAGGGCGCACTTCACGTTTGACGCAGTCAAACTCTTCACACCTTCACATCTTCACTCAATCAGCGTTCACGCTGATTGAACTTCTGGTTGTAATTGCGATAATCGCAATTCTTGCCGGAATGCTTCTGCCTGCCCTGAACCGTTCCAGAGCAACGGCTCAGCGTTCTTCCTGTATGAACAATATGAAACAATCCGGTCTGATCTTCATGAATTACGCCAATGATAACAACTCTATTATCATGTTCCGTTTTCAGGGATCCAGTGCAGAACAGGGGTGGAGCAGACTTTATAAAAATGCCGGATATCTCTCCGATGAAAAAACAGCTTATTGTCCTTACTATCCTCTTCTGAAAAGCCATACTCCGAAAGAAACAGGAAAGAGTTCCTACGGTGTAAGAAATGCTCTGGATGAAGGCATGGAATCCGGAACTTATCTTTACAAGAAAACAGCCACGAACGACAAGTTCTGGGGATTTCTGCTGAAAGGCTTCCGGAACTCTTCCCAGATCCACATGTTTGCAGATTCCAGTCAATGCAAGTGCGGTTCCTGTGCATATCAGGGGAATCAGTATTATATGTTCTGGGATACCTCCGGTTCAAAGAGCAGAGTTCATGCACGGCACAGCAACACTGTCAACCTTCTGTTCGGAGATGGTCACGCTTCAAGCATGAGTCCCGGTCAATATAAAATCCATGCGGCAGGCACGGCTTCCGGAGCCTCTGCCAGTGCTGCACCGAATATCCTTGATGAACAGGGAAATCTCCTGTATTAATGAAAGAGAACGTTATTATGAAAAAGTATGACATTGTAATTTGCGGCGGCGGGATCGCCGGTTGTGCCGCTGCAATAGCCGCTGCAAGACGCGGCAAGAAATGCGCCCTGATCGAAAAAACTGTTTTCCCGGGAGGACTGGCTACAAGCGGGCTCGTTCTGGTCTATCTTCCGCTGTGCGATGGAAAGGGAAAACAGATCATTTACGGGCTGTCAGAAGAGCTTCTTCACCTCTCAAACCGCTATGGACCAGTGGATGTTGATCCGAAATGGAAAGAGGGAAAAGGACGGTATCAGGTGCATTTTTCTCCGGCATCATTCGTGCTTGCGCTGGATGAAATGCTGACCGGGTGCGGAGTAGATGTCTGGTACGATACTCTTGTGATCGGGACAGAAGTGGAAGAAGACCGGCTCCGGAAAATAAAAATCGCCAACAAAAGCGGAATTCTGGAAATTGCTGCAGACATCTTTATTGACTCCACCGGAGACGCCGATCTTGCCGCATATTCGGGCTGTGAGTGCATGAATGCTACCAATGCCATGGTCACATGGGTGGTCGAACACCGGGAAGCAGAAGATTCCTCCCGCTTTACCTTCGGAAAGGATCTTTCAACTCTGATCATGTCATCTCCGATCACAAATTCCGATACACCTCCCGGGATCGACGGCAGACTCGTTACAGATTTCCTTCTGGAAGGAAGACGCCGTTACAGAGAACGTCTGAAAGAGGATTACAGAGACGGAAAAGAGAGCCGGATGACCCGTTATCCCATGCTTCTTCCCTCTATGGTTCCCCTGCGGCACACCCGCTGTATCAAAGGAAAATTTGTCTTGAATGACAATATGAGCGAACAGGATTTCCCTGATTCCATCGGACTGATCCCTGAATGGCGCGGTGTCGGACCGGCATGGTCAGTTCCCTACAGGACCCTGGTTCCTGAAAAATTACGGGGTCTGCTAGCCGCAGGACGGTGCGTTTCATCCATCAATGATGCCTGTGAACTGACCCGTGTCATTCCAGCAGCTGCATTGACCGGTGAAGTTGCCGGAATCGCCGCAGCACTTTCTCTGGATCAGAATCTGCTTCCGGATGAATTGCCTTATGAATCCCTGAAAAAGGTTCTGGTAAATCAAGGATTTCCGTTGACTTTCAATGATTTGAAATAATTGAAAAGGGCTGATGCAAAACGAATTGCAACAGCCCTCTTTTTCTACGCTTCGCAGCACTTGGATCGGTGATCACATCGGATTGATGTCCTGGATCATCGGCTGCATCGTTACATCCGGGATCGCAAGATGATCCGGAGTTTCAATAATTTCCAAAACAAGTTTTCCAAGATCTGCAGGGGCAATACATTTCGCTGCAAGTTCAGCATCTTCTGATGCTCCGGAAATATTTGCGGCTTTGTTGAAATCGGTCTGTCCCCAGGAAGGAGTTACGCAAGTGACCCGGACACCATACGGGCGCAGTTCGGTGTAAAGTCCATGGGAAAATTTGGAAAGTCCGGCTTTGGCAGCAGTATAAACACTCCAGCCGGGCCAGGCATAAAGAGCGCAAACGCTGGAAATATTCAGAATGATCCCGGACTTCTGAGCCATCATGATTTTTCCTGCACGGGAACAGCCCATGATCACACCGGTCAGGTTGGTGTTGATCGTGCTGATGATCCCGGCATCATCCTGTTCCGCAACCGGTGCGATCGAACCGCCGAATCCGGCATTGTTCACCAGAATATCGACGCCCCCGGTTGTCTGAAAGACCTTATCCCAGTCACTTCCGACTGATGCATCTGCGGTGACAGCCTGCAAGTCATTGGCGGCAGCGGCAGCTTCCAGCTTTGCCTGATTTCTTCCGGTAATGAAAACTTTTGCTCCGGCTTTCCGCAAAGCACAGGCAATTCCGAGTCCATATCCGGAACCGCCGCCGGTCACGACTGCAATTTTTCCTTTGACATCCATGATTCCATTCTCCTCTGTTTATTCTGCATTTATTTTTTCAGCACAAGCAATAACGTGCTTCAAGTGTTTTTTCAATGTATGGTTCGGCAATCGTGATGCCGGACCGCTGATCCAAATCGCCCCTTCAGGATAGTTGTTTTCATCAAGCAGCGGTGCAGCAGCACAACGGATATCTTCCAGCTCCTCTCCATAATCAAAAGCATAACCGTTCTTCCGGACTTGCTGCAATGTTTTCTCAAATGTCCCCCTGTCGGTTATCGTGCTTTCAGTAAAACGGGTGAACACCATTTGTTCCAGGATCATGGACCGTTCCTCTTCCGGAAGATATGCCAGGATCGCTTTTCCAGGCGCAGCACTGTGCAGGGGAAAATGATGCCCGATCTGAATCGTTACTTTTACCGCCTGATTCGATTCAACTTGTGCAAGGACAACCCCTTCTGTTCCATAAAGAGACGCCAGCAGTACGGTTTCACCTGTCAGATCCCGCAGTTCCCGCATTATGGGCAAAGCCCGTTCCACAAGATCATTCCGGTTGATCGCACGGCTTCCCAGTGACAGCAGTTTCCGGCTGAGACGGTAACGGTCATTCGGGTCGCGGACGACATACCCCAATCTGGTCAGGGTCGTTAAAATCCGGTAAAGTGTGGCGGGAGGGATATCTCCCGGAATTTCCGTTAAAGTCACACCCCGGGGATAACGGGAGAGTTCTTCAAGAACATTCAGCCCGCGGTAGAGCGCAGGCACAATATATTTTTCATTTTCCAGACTTTGAATTTTTTCTTTCATCAGCACATTCCTCTTTATGCCTCCCTTAATATATCATATATAAAAACAATATTCAATAGTAAAAACAAGAAAAAAGTCATTTTTTTATGAAAAAAGCTTATATTTTGAGTGTAAATCTGATATTCCAGTATTGAAAAACCATTTTTTTATGCTATACTATCCTCAGAATTAAAAGGAATTTTTCATGCAGCATTACGAAACAGATATCTGTGTTGTCGGTGGCGGCTCCGGAGGTTTTGCCGCTGCGGTCCGGGCAGCACAAAGCGGATTCAAAACGATTCTTGTAGAGAAAGAAAATCTGTTGGGTGGAACCTCAACCGTTTGCGGGGTCAACTGCTGGGAACCGGTTACGGGGGCGGCATACGGGTTGCCGAAAGAACTCTATGAACGCATGCGCAATATTCCGGGCGGTTGCGGGATCTATCACAATGCCATGCATTTCTGTCTGGATGATCCGGCAAAAAAAGATTTTCCGGGCGGACTTTACCGGATCGAGCCCTCTCTTACCTATGAAGACACCTTGAAACGCGGGTATGTTTATGGCGGGCCATGGAGTCTGGATTTATGGAACGGCGTGATTTTTGAACCGGAAATTCTGAGCCGCTGTGTGATGGATATGCTGAATGAATCCGGCTGTCAGGTTCTCATGAATTCCCCGTGTGTGGAGACGATCTGTGAAAATGGATCTATCAAAAAGATCAAGTTGCTTGACGGCACTGAAATTTCTGCAAAATACTGGATCGACAACTGCGGAATGCCGGCTTCCGGAGCAAAATGCAATCTTCTGGCAGGACAGGATCCGGCTGCCCGTTTCGGAGAACCGGATGCGCCTGCAGAACCGGATCTTTCCAGACTGAACGGCGTGACCATGCTATTCCGCATCCGTCCGAAAAAACAAAAGGGAATCGATGCTTTTGAGGGGACTCCACGCAGCGGATGTATGGTTGCTACGGAATATCCCAATGGAGATTATTGCTGCAACATGCTCCCCACGATGAACGGAGCAGAGTTTTTTGCAATGGATCGGGAAATTGCTCTGAAAGAGTGTGAAAATCGTGTCCGGGCATTCTGGAATTATGTACAGCTCAATTATGAATGGGGCAGAAACTATGAAATTTCCGGAATTTTTTCCAAGCCGGGAATACGGGAAACGTTCCGGATTCAGTGTGATTATATGTTGAATGAAAAAGATCTTGTTTCCGGGTTGCAGAAACAGCCTCACGAAGATATGATTGCGGTTTCGGATCACCACATGGATCTGCACGGAGCCCCCGGTACAGGAAAGATCGTTGTTCCTTACGGGATCCCTTACCGCTCTCTGCTGGCAAAAGG
>SUVT01000109.1 GCA_015061845.1 Lentisphaerota bacterium | reverse complement strand
TGCAAGTTGGCGGCACATCCGGCACAGCGCATTCCTTTAATGGTGTAATCTTCTTTATTCATGAGACATCCCCTCTCTTAAATTAAGGTTTCCGCAATTGTGTTCCAACAGAGCAAACCCTGTTTCGTTGGCTTTACGACCTCGTTAGACAGCATGATCAAGCCATCTGTTTCCAATTGCTGAAGTTCCGGAAGAAAAATTTTCCAATCGAACTCTGAGCTTTTCCATCCGCGAACAGTTCGCAGTCCCATCATAAAAACTTCTCTTTTCCGGATTTCCGGAGAGACTGAATCAATTTCAGGGGGGGCTCCATTAAGCCATTCTGAAAGCGGTGCGGCATTGGTAAAACGGTCCGTTCCATCAAAAGAACATGCCGATGGTCCTAAACCAAGATATGTTTCTCCATGCCAAACATTCTGGTTATGCCGGCATTCTCCACCGGGAACGGCATGGTTTGAAATTTCATAGCGCGGCATCCCGTGCATTTCCAGAAACTCTCCGGCAAACTCCCACATTTCTGCCTGAAGTTCTTCGGAAAGTGGCGGAACTTCTCCATACTTTTCCGTGTAAGGTGTCCCCGGCTCCGGAATCAGCATATAAGCGGAAATATGTTCCGGATGAAATGAAACAGCCCTGACAAGGTCCGATTCCCATTGTTTCATTGTCTGATCGGGCAGGGCACAGATCAGATCCATTCCGATCCGTTTGATTCCGGAAATATTTCTCAATAAATCAAACGTTTGAGCAACCTGTTCCGGATTCGTACGCCGTCCGATTTTCCGGAGAAGTTCCGGTTGAAAAGATTGAACTCCCATACTGACCCGGTTGATAGTTCCGGATATGATTTCAGCTTTTTCAGCAGTCAGGGAACCGGGATTGCATTCACTGGAAATTTCGGCATCCGGGGCAAGAGAAAGAGACTGGATGAGTTTCATCAGTCTCTTCAACGTTTTCGGGGGCAGGGCGGTTGGTGTGCCCCCCCCTAAATATACTGTCCTGAGCGGTCGGGAAAGATCATTTTTCAACAGATCCGCAGTGATTTTCTCCAACCACTGATCTGCCAGGTCTTCCCTGACTTGCGGCTCAGAATAAAAGGCACAATAATCACATTTCCCGTTACAGAACGGCACATGGATATAAAGATTTTCCGGGGTCATCTTCCTGTATCTAATCTCTTCAAAACTTTTGCAAGCTCTGCTTTCTGCTGGGAGGAAAGTCCTTTGAAGTAAGGAAGCAGACCTTGATAATTTCTTGCATTGTGGCGAATCGTTGTGACATGTCCATCTTTCATCAGGACATTGATCTGACCGTTGTGATTGCCGATCCGGTCCATGACAACAGGGATCACTGCGGCATTATTTCCTTTCAGTGAGCCAAGATAAATGAATGGTTTTCTGGATGCGGGACAGATGCAGACACTGGCAGGGACATAACTTTTTGCATCATCCAGTTTTGCCGGAAGACGATTCCCGTTGTCATCCATGAACATTGTCAGTCCGAGACCGACTTGTTTCAGATTGTTAGTGCAGTTTTGACCTCTGGCACCGCGGATTCCGATTTGAGCATAAGAGAGAGCTGTTACAAGGCAGAGCAGAACGATAGAAAGTTTTTTCATTTTTTTTCTCCTGTTTCAGGGGTTACTTTCCAAGTTATTTCTTTTTTCCTTGAATAAATGCTTCCGGATTTTCTTCGATGGTCTGAAGCAATTCACTGAGTCTGTCAAGCGCAGTGCCGAGACGGACCAGAGAATCTTTTACCAGACGTTTATTGTCAGAAAGCGTATCACTTGCATCACGAATGGCGGCTGTTGTTTCGCCAAGTTTTGCCTTTTCAATTTCTGTTTCCAGAAGTTTGATGGTTTTTCTTGTATCAACTAATGTTTTCTGGGCTTCATCCGTCAACTGGGCGATCCGTTCTGCAGGAAGTGACTGGTTGATGTTTTCGACGGTCTTATTGAGTTTGACTGTAAGTTCATCAATGTTTTTGAGTGAAGCCGTCAAAGCTGGATCGGAGACTAATTTTTCTGCAGATATCAGCAGCTTATCAGTTTTTTCAGAAAGACCTTTGAAGTCGATCTGTGCTATTTTTGCCAGTGTCTGATGAACCCTGTTTGTGATGTCAGATATAGCAGATGGACGAGACGGAATATAAAAAACGTTATTATGGAAACCGGATATTGCATATGGCGGTAATTTTGTTCCGCTATCCACATAATCAAAAACGATGCTCTTTCCGCCGGTGATTCCATTCATCTGAATTTGCGCACAGAGTCCTTTCCCGATCTCTCTTTCCAGCAGATCGAAAAAAGCACTTTCATTGGCTTCTGTTTCCACATCACCGCCTTCTGCGCGCATTCTGACTTTTTGAACATCAAGCTCCATATCAACACGGATCAGTTTATCTTCCATGCTGAATGTAATATCTTTGACACGTCCGATCGGCACTCCGCGCAACTGAACTGTGGAACCGACTTCCAACCCCTTGACACTCTCTTTGAAGAGAACGACTGCATTTACTTTCTGTTCTCCGTAATCAAACAGTCCGAAAACAACAAAAAGAAAACAGCAGATGATGAACGAAAGTATCAGAAACAAACCCAGTTTAAATTTATCAGATTCCATATTTTACTTATCCTTTCCTCTGTTCAGAAAATTACGGACAAAGGGATTTTCGCAATGATCCCTCAGTTCCTCCGGCGTTCCCTGCGCCAGGATCCCGCCGCCTTTTGAATCTAAAAATATCGCACGGTCCGCAACCGTGAAAATACTGTCAAGCTCATGCGTGACGATCATGATCGTGGAATTGAATTTCTTCCTGATGTCAAGAATCAGCTGATCAAGATTTGCCGAGTTCAGCGGGTCAAGTCCGGCTGACGGTTCATCAAGAAAAATGATTCCCGGGTTCAGTGCAAGAGCCCGAGCTACAGCACCGCGTTTCACCATACCGCCGGAAAGATCTCCCGGCATCTTTTTTCCGGCTCCTTCCAAACCGACGATCCGGAGCTTTTCTTCTACGATCTTATCGATCTCTTCCTGCGGGAGATCTGTATACTCCTGCAGCGGCAAGGCTATATTTTCTGCCAAAGTGTAGGAACGGAACAATGCCCCGTTCTGAAACGCTACTCCGAACTTCCGCAGAATTTCCCGTTTCTTGATCTGGTTGCAGAGAACAAGACTTTCCCCGGCGATCCGGACATCTCCATCGATTACCGGAAGCAGACCGATAATCGTTTTCAGCATAGTGCTTTTTCCGCAGCCGGAACCTCCGAGCAGGGCGACGATTTCCCCCTGTCCGATTTGAAAGGATACATGATTCTGAACGGGGCGTCCGGCATATCCGGCAGTGACATCTATCAACTCGATCGCTGGTGTACTCATCTTCAGTCTCCGTAGAACAGAACATTGAACATCTTTGCCATCATGAAGTCTGAGACGATCACGGCAACGATTCCGGAAACAACTGATGCCGTGGTGGCTTTCCCGACACCCAGCGCATCATCTTTTGCCTGAAAACCACGCATACATGCGATGGAGGTAATGATGATCGAGAAGACAAACGCTTTGACCATGCTTTCCAGGAAAAACTTCGGGGAAACCCAGTCGATTGTCTGTAAATAATATGTTTCAGCCGGGATCCCGAGACCGAAAACTCCGACCAACATGCCGCCGATGATCCCAACGATATCGCCGATCAATGTTAAAATCGGAACCATCAGCATCATGGAAAGCAATTTCGGAATAACCAGAAATCTCCACGGGGAAAAGCCCATTGTCAACATGGCATTGATCTCTTCCGTGGATTTCATCGTGGCGATTTCTGCCGTGAACGCAGAACCAGCTCTGCCTGTTGCAATGATTGCAATCATCAGAGGTCCGAGTTCACGGACAATGGAACAGCCGACCAGCGGAGCCAGAAACATGTCTGCTCCATACTTGTGCATCTGTACTGCGCTTTGGTAACCGATGATCAATCCCATGAGAAGACAGATCAAAACACTGATCGGCAACGCATCCGGACCGCACATATTCATATAATAAAGTGTTTCCCGGCGGCGTAATTGTGAAGGATGGCGGATGGTGTTCCAAACTGCATCCACCAAGTCTCCGGTAAAACGGATATAATCCTTCAGATCTTTGAAAAAACTGTAAACCCCATCCCCGGTCTGCTCAATGAAGTAGACTGCAGAAGAAAGAAATTGATCTGTCCTCTTTTTTTCGGGCATGATGGTTAAATCTTTCAGCTTTCAGACAGAGGGCTTTCAGATTCTTCAACCGGCTTCGGCGGAGGATAACAGCCCGGTCGGGTGATATGTCTGGCACATTCTCCGCGTTCATTGGTCCCGAATTCAAACTCAAGGTGTTCACCGAGAACCAATTCATTAAAGTCGAGACCTTCCAGATCTTCCCAGAAGAAGAACAGATTTTTGTTGGTCAGATCGGTGCCCAGGAAACCATAGCCGTTTTTCAGCTGAAGGATCTGTCCGGTACAACGGCCTTCCGGCGGCGGCTCTGTGGGTGCAGGGGGCGCACCGTAAAAGCTCATATCCTCTTCTGACATGAAACTTTTGTCTTCTCGGTAGGAAGGGGTGACAAACATGGAGGAAATATCATTTTCGCTGAACAGAGGATCCTGTCCATCAATGATCTTGTGCATCCAAACCGGATAGGTAACTTCGTTCATCATCTTGGTGGATGTTGCAGTATAGCGGGGATTTCCGTTTTCATCGAGATATTCAAAATCCCAGCCGAGAACCATGACTCTGGTTCCGAGAGAGTTCAGTTTGCGGACGAGGGGAACATAATCTCCATCGCTTGCAATCAGAACAACGACATCAAACTTTTTGTAAATGGAAAGTTCCAATACTTCAAGAGAGAGGCTCACATCCACACCTTTTTCTCCGCTGCGTGTGACAGGCAGATAGTGGGTGACGACTCCTTCCCGCATGAGAATATCATCAAACATACGTTCGTTCAGCAAAATCTGACGTGCGTTGGCTTCCATTGCGGGGAGACGTCCGCGGAAATAGTGACAATCAACGACCTGACAGAATTTCGGGTCTGCATTTTCAACTCTGGAAATGTAACGGCGGACAAAATCGTGCAATCCGGAAATACTCAAACGAGCACGCCGGTCATGAGCATAGCAGTAGTAATTGCTGACGTGATAGAAATAGTTGCCGTCATAGAAAATGCCGATTTTTAACAAACGGGAATCATTCATAATTTTTTCTCCAAATTAGATCCTTATTCATGGTGCTGTTTCCAAGGCCTTCCCGCAGGAAATGGTGACCTCTTTATGATGTTTATCAGAGGTAACCATCTGCGCTTTCGGTAACTTATCACCAACCATGCTAATTTTCAAGCTTTTTTAAGAAAATTTCAGACACTTTTTTTTTCGTTTTCGTGGGAACAAACGGCATTATTCAGTTGTAAAAGATAAAAACAGTGGTATATTACCTGTGCAGTGTTCCGGAAAATCGTGTTTTTCTGAAACAACAGGTTGAACTTTAACATTCAAAGGAGTCGTTTTTTATGGAAAACAGAGTTGCACTGCTTGCTATCCTGCTGGAAAGTTCTGATTCTGCAGAAGATATCAATGGGATCCTTCATGATTTCAATCAATGGATCATTGGAAGAATGGGGCTGCCTTACCGGGAAAAAAATACGCATATCATCAGCATTATGCTGGATGCACCCGTGGATAAAATCAACGCTCTTGCCGGAAAACTCGGCAGGCTTCCCGGTGTGACCGCTAAAGCTGTGTATGCAGAAAAATAAGAATCGTTCAGCCTTTCCGGAAGACCTTTCCTGAAGCTCTCCCGGTGAGCCTGGAAATTTTACAGAAATATTGCTCCTGACGTCAAAACGTTTGTTGCGGCGGAAGATCTCAAAGATCGTTCTTTGTACTTTTGGCGCAGGAGCCGGAAAGAAAGGTTCCTGACTATGCTGAAACTCACTTTTTACGGAAAAGGCGGTATCGGAAAATCCACAACCGTCTCCAATCTTTCTTCTGTTTTTGCCGCAATGGGGCTTCGTGTCATGCAGATCGGATGCGATCCGAAAGCAGATTCCACGTCCGCTCTTCATAACGGAACCCGGATCCCCGCAGTCCTTGACCTGATCCGGGAACGGAATGATAATTTCTCTCTTGAGGATATGGTTCACGTTGGCGACGGCGGTGTTCTCTGCGTGGAAGCTGGCGGCCCTGTTCCCGGACTTGGCTGTGCCGGACGCGGGATCATTGCAGCTCTGGAAAAACTGGAACAGAAGGGCGCATATGATATCTATAAACCGGATGTTGTCCTTTATGATGTTCTGGGGGATGTGGTCTGCGGCGGTTTCACCATGCCCATGCGCCGTGGATATGCCGATCAGGTTTATATCCTTACTTCCGGCGAAAAAATGTCGATCTATGCTGCTGCAAATATCGCTATGGCGATTGAAAACTTCCGCGGGCGCGGCTATGCCCCGTTGGGCGGTTTGATCCTGAACCGGAAAAATGTGGAAGACGAAGAAGAGAATGTCCGTGCTTTGGCAAAGGATTTTCATACAGAGATCACCGGAGATATTTCTTTGAGCAGCGAGATCCGTCAAGCGGAAAAAATGGGAAAAACTGTGGTTAACGCATTCCCTGAATCTCCCGTTGCAAAACAGTTTGAACGGCTTGCGGAAAGCCTCTTGAAAAAAGGAGGCTCTTCATGCTGAAAAAACTGACCCCGCATCAGGATATGTCCGGTGCAGAAATCAAAATCAAAGATGCTGTTTTCCCATCTCCTTTCGAGACGGGATTGGAGTTCAGCGCACCGGCACGCGGTCCGTGGAACATCGTTCACACCGGAATGCTGATCCCGGAATCCCATCAGATTTTTGCCTGTGCCAGAGGTTGTTTGCGGGGAGTGATCCTGACCGCTGCCGAGATGAACGCCATGAACCGGATGTCGTGGGTTTCTCTGGAAGAAAATGATCTTTTCTCCGGAAAAATGGAGTCTGATTTGGAAGAGAGCTGCGCTCATATTCTGGAACAGATGCCGAAGAAACCGAAAGCAGTTCTGCTGTTCATCAGCTGTGTGCATCTCTTTGCCGGGTTCGATTTTACAATCGTTCTGGAACATCTGCGGGAACGTTTTCCGGAGATTGATTTTATTGATTGCTACATGCACCCCACCATGCGGAAAAGCGGTTTGACTCCCGATCAATTGATGCGCCAGCAGTTATTTGCGCCGCTGAAGTCTCTTCCGGAAAATAAAACTGCCATTGCGATCCTCGGAAATGACCGTCCGACCGATCCGGAAAGTTTTTTGTGCAATACATTGAACAACAATGGGTTGCAACTGTATGACATTACACTCTGCAAGGATTATGAAGAGTATAAAAAAATCGGGGAAAGTTCTCTGATGATTGCCACTTATCCCCCTGCAAAGGCGGGCGCGGAGCATCTGGCAAAACGGATGAACCGGAAATTCTTCTACTTCCCGATCAGTTATTCTTATGCTGAAAATGCCGAAAATCAGAAAAAATTGATTGACTTGCTCGGTTTGCCCTCCGTTGATCCTGAAGAACAGATCAAAAAAGCAGAAGAAGCATTGGCAAACGCAAAATCAGTCATTGGCGATATGGCGGTAGAGATCGATTATACTTCAACGCCCCGTCCGCTTGGGCTGGCACGGCTTCTGCTGGAACACGGCTTCAACGTCAAACGGGTTTATGCAGATGTCTTTATCGGCGAAGAAAAAGAAGATTTTGAATATCTGAAAATCAATTTCCCCGAACTGATCCTGACCGCAACGGTTCATGTAAAGATGCGTTTTTCCGGCAAGGGCTGCCGCACGGAAGAACCGGTTCTTGCCATTGGACAGAAAGCTGCCTATTTCAGCGGCACAGGAAAATTTGTAAATATTGTAGCCGGGGGCGGGGCTCACGGCTTTGAAGGGATCATCCGCATGTGTGAATGGATGATCGATGCGTTCCAGAATGAAAAAAATACACCGGAAATCATCAAGCTCAAAGGGCTTGGTTGTGAGAGCTGCTTATTATGAAACAGACTGCAAGGATCATTTCAATTTATGCTTCAGATACGGCAGGCGTTTGTTCCATGCTGTATGAACTTGGCGGCATGACCATCGTTCACGATGCCTCCGGGTGCAATTCCACCTATTCCACTCATGATGAACCACGCTGGTATCAGCATGACAGCATGATCTACATTTCTGCATTGACCGAAACCGATGCCATTCTGGGAAATGATGCCCGTCTGGTGGATGATATCGTCCGTGCCGCAGAAGAGATGAAACCCCGTTTCCTTGCCCTTTGCGGTTCTCCGATGCCTATGATGATCGGAACAGATTTTGATGCCCTTGCAACAGAACTGGAGCAGAAAACCGGTCTACCTGTTTTCGGGCTTCACACGAACGGAATGAACAGCTATCTGAACGGTGCTTCTCAAGCTCTCTGCGCTTACCTGGAACGGTTCTGCATAGAAGTTCCGAAAGAGAATAAATCTGTGAATATCATCGGCGCGACGCCTCTTGATTTTTCATTGAACGGTTCTGTTGAATCCATACGGAACTGGCTGAAAGAAAATGGATATCAGGTCGTTTCCTGTATGGCAATGGGGAGTTCTCCGGAAGAGATTGCACAAGCAGGGAACGCAAGCGTGAACCTTGTGATCTCCACCTGCGGACTGGCTGCAGCGGAGTATCTGAAAAAACGCTTCGGCACACCATGGGTAAGCGGTGTCCCTTACGGTAAATCATTTTCTGCACAGCTTTTGAATGCACTGGAACTGGCAGAGAAAACAGGAATCTGTCAGTCGCCGCACTCTGCAAGAACCGGAGCGAAAAAGGTTGCTGTCGTCGGGGAAAGTGTGACTGCATCCTCTTTCGCAGCGGCATTGGAAGCTGATTGCGGTTTGTCTGCCTGCGTGTTGTGTCCGGCTGCATTACAGCCGTCAATTCTTGCGGAACATGACAGCCTGATTGATTGTGAAGACTCTATGGCTGCGGCATTTGCGGAAGCGGATGTCGTCTTTGCCGATCCTTTATTCGAGCCGGTTTGCCCTGCAGGGACAACTTTTATCCGGCACCCTCATGAAGCATTTTCCGGCAGATGCTTTTCGGGAGAAATCAGAAACTTTGTTTGCCGCGAACTCAAACGGGAGATGTTTTCATTATGATCAAAATAGCGATTTACGGAAAAGGCGGGATCGGAAAATCCACTGTGACCTCCAACCTTGCGGCGGCATTTGCCAGACTTGGAAAAAAAGTGATCCAGATCGGCTGCGACCCGAAAGCAGACTCCACCATCAATCTGCTGAACGGCGATCCGGTGATGCCTGTTATGAATTACCTGCGGGAATATGATAAGGAACCGGAACAGATCTCCGACATTGCCAAAGAAGGGTTCGGCGGGATCCTCTGTATTGAAACCGGCGGTCCGACACCCGGACTTGGCTGTGCCGGACGGGGGATCATCACCACATTCAGCCTGCTGGAAGATTTGAAATTGTTTGAGACTTATCAGCCGGATGTTGTGCTTTACGATGTGCTTGGTGACGTTGTCTGCGGCGGTTTTGCTGCGCCCATCCGGGAAAATTATGCCGATCATGTCCTGATCGTCACTTCCGGTGAAAAAATGGCACTTTATGCGGCAAACAACATCAACAGTGCAGTTCAGAATTTTGCCGACCGTGCTTATGCCAAAGTGTTCGGTCTTGTGATGAACCGGAGAAGTGTGGAAAAAGAAGAAGAGAAAGTCCGTGCTTTTGCCGATGCAAACGGTTTGGAAATCGTGGCAGATATTCCCCGGAGCAACGATATCATTCATTGGGAAGATCAGGGGAAAACAGTTGTGGAAGGCGCACCGGAATTGCCTGTCAGTCAGCAGTTCCTTGCCTTGGCTCAGAAATTTCTGCAAGAGGAAAAATAATATGGGAAAGAGTGCATATTTTATCACAGCAAAAGATCTGTCTGCATTGGGGCGTGACCGGATCCCGTCGGAGCTGATTTCTGCATCCCATCTGATTTACAGTTCCCCTGCGACTCTGGCATTCAACTCTCCCGGTGCGCAGGGGTTCGGTGTGAAACGTGCCGGCTTGGCGGTTCCCGGATCCGTTATGCTTCTGGTCGCCCCCCGCTGCTGCGGAAGAAATACCTCCGCTCTCGGAACCGATGGAGCGTATGCCGACCGCTTTTTCTATCTGCTTCTTGATGATACTGATATTGTCACCGGGCGGCATCTCATGCGGATCCCTGAGGCAGTCAAAGAAGTTTGCAATTCCTGTGAAACTGTTCCCAGGAATTGCAAACTTCTTTGACTG
>SUVT01000108.1 GCA_015061845.1 Lentisphaerota bacterium | reverse complement strand
AGGCTCGTTGTGCTGTGATGAGAAAGATGTTATTGATTCTCCGGGGAATGGTCATAGCCGATAAAGAATTTGATAAAAATTACCAAAATATTTCAAAATCGGCTTGACTTTAAGCAAACCATCTGAAAAGGGCTTTTTCCCCTCCTCAAGTAACAACCTTTATTGGGAACAGAGCTATATACATTTCCGTTATTCCAGCGTGATTTCCAAACCATAATCAATGATTCCATAATCATCTGTATGATTCGGGGCTTTGGCACCTATGAAATTCGGCTCCAGAAGAAATGAGGAGGGACCGACTGCATACGGATTGATTTCTGTCATGTGCATCGGACCAAGCGTGTTCCGGCAGGATGTGGAAAGTTCCAATGAAATCCTGTTCTTACCGGGACGCAATAGTCCGGAAATATCCAGTTCATACGGAGCCGTGTAGATCATTGGAAGCGTTGTTCCATTAAGATTTACAGAAAGCGAATTGGCTTTGCAGGGAGTGAATTTCAGTTTACGGAACAGGGTTGCCTGTTCTTTCGTCAATTCAAAATCCTGCGAAACATTCAAGTCTCCTGAGAAGAAAAGGTAACCGGCATCAAGCAGATTTCCAAGGGAGATCGTATCTGTACTGTTTTCCAGGATAAACGGGCCTCCGGCAAATGCGGTCCGCAACTGATCCGGCATGATTTTTCCGGCACGGCATTGGAAATCACCAAGGAGATAAATCGCTTCGATTTCACTGTCGTAATAGAGTTTATTGGATTCACTCTCAAAATGTTTTGCCCGCTCCAGATGAGCCCGGATTTCCGGTGATTGATGAAACGGCAGGACTATTTTGAATTCATTTTCGCCTTCTTTCAACATGGATTCAGGCAATTGCAGCACTTCGATCCCCCGGTCAATGAAATAACCGGAAAAATCATCCGGAAGTTTAGCTCCATTCAAATAATATTCTGCTTCCGGATCCCGTTCAAGTGCCATCGCAAGTGAAGCCTTGGAAAAATTGAAGCCGGGGACACAGGTAAAGTGAAAATAGAGTTCGATCCTGCTGTCCGGAAGCGCAAGCATCCGTTCAAAAATCGATAAGGTATTGCAGTTCTTGACCAGTTTCTGATCATCTTCGCGACGGTAATCCGCTGTATCGAGCAGCAGGACGTTTTTACCTGACATAACTTTCCAGTTTCCTGTCAAATCTTGCGGCTCAGCCTTCGGGTATGTTACGGCTTTCAGCAGCACAGAACCCCGGGCGGAAAATGTATGGAAAAATCTGGCTTTCCCATGAACATTCAAATGCTGAATTCTGGAAAGGATCTTTCCGCTTGCCTGATCGATGCACCAGATTTCATCAGCAGAGTAAGGCAATGAAATCTCGCACTTTACAGAAGACTCATTTCCCAAAGTATCCCAATGCAGCGGCGTGATTTTCCAATCACATTCAAAGGCATTTTCCGGGATTGCGGCAAAATCAGCGATAAAATACCATGTTTCATTTCTCTCCGGAAAGACCCGCCAGGTTCCGCGAATCTGACCGGGCGTTCCTTCCAGAACGCGGCAATCGATTTTTCTGATATCATCAGGTGCAAACTCCGGCAATGTTCCGAATTCATCAAATTGCGGCAGTGATTTGAAAAATTCTGCAGTCTCTTCTGAAACCGGTTCTCCATCAATGCAAATTCTCTCAAAATCGTTATGAACGGAACAAAAGATTTTTCCGCCCTGCGCATGGAATTCTTTGAGCAGCGCGGTAACTTTTCCGGAAATATTCAGAACTTCGGGCAGTAAAAATACTTTATATTCCATCTGACCGATTTTCAATTTTCCGGAATTGATACTTCCCAGTTCTTCCGTCAGAACCTCATCCGCGTAATGGAACGGCACACCGGAAACTTCCAATTTTTCCGAAAGAACAAGCATGGAACTCCAGCATTTTTTCGCAAGATCAGTGAAACAGCGGATGCCGTCTGCTGCGATATGTGCACTGGATTCTCCATGAAAAATAACAGTATCACATTGGATTTCTCCGCTGGCAAGGATCGAACCGACTCTGGAAAATGCGTCATTCTGTTTCCGGATATTTTTCCACATGGGGTGCTGATAGAAAACCGACATGGGATAATCCCGTTTCCGCAGCCCTCTCAGTGAATATCCTTCCAGATGCTGACAAAGATAATTGATTCCGTGAACCATCTGCTGCTGATAGAGCCACTCCATGCCGCGCATATTGAAATTCCAGCCGCTGCAGCCGAAGGTTTCTGTAAGGATCTGTTTCTTTCCCAGCTGAGCCGCTGCAGAGACCAGCTGCGTATCTACTGTGATATAGGATTCCACTCTGCCGAGATGGTCATTGCCCGGAATATCATACCCGCAATATTGCGGCATGATCGCGCCGTTGCTGTAAAGCTGCGAAGAAAAACTTTCTTCTCCGAAATGGTGTCCGATCAATTTCCATCCGTGAGTTTGACACCAGGAACCGATCTGTTCGATATAATTTTTTCGGAAAAGCTGTGTGCAGAGGCGGTAATACCGGACTCTTGTTCTTTTCCAGTTTCCGGTCTCATAAAACAGCTCAATGACTCTGGGCAGGAGTTCTTCCTGATACGCAGCCTGATATTCCTTTTCGATGATCAGGGACCAGGGGGCTGTTTTTCTGGAAATCTGAGGTTCATCTGTAAAAATTCCGCAAATCCCGTTTCTGACATCTTCCGGCAAAGTCTGATAGTAATAATCATATACAAATTCTATGAATTTTCCAGCTACTTCCGCATCCAGATTATCAACATAGTACGGATTCAAAGTGTAATGTACAATGAATTTTGCATGTTCCTGCGCGGTCGGATGAAAGTTCTGATCAAAGGCTGCAATGATATGTTCCGGCAGGGGCACGGAGGAGTCGTTCCGTTCCAGAATATTCAAATATTTCTGCTGATATTTTTCTCCGAGAGCATTGACTTTTCCATCACCGAATCCGCTGGGCCATCCGTTTTCATCATAAAGATAGGGCAGCATTCCCAGTTTGAGAGCCTCCCGTGTGCAGAGATTGATGCAGTCCAGCCATTTTTTGCCGAGATATTTTGTTTTCAATCCGCCGCGGGCGTGCATGATGAAACCGCCCATTCCTGCATGATACATCTCATGGATTTGACGGATCAGTTCTGTTTCTTCCAGTTCAGCATTCCAGCTCCAGAACGGGATCGGACGGAATTCAGGGGCAACTTCGTAAGTTGTAAAATCGAGATGATCAGAATTCATTTTCATGTCTTTCTGCAAAGTATTTCAAGTACGATTTTAATTTAGCACAAAATGACTTTTTTTCAAGCAGAAAATGATCGGATCAAAACAAAAAGTTTATCAATGAAACGAACGCTGCATCTTTCTCCAATGCTGCTGCATACTGGAGGTTTTAAACTTGAAAAAAATCAGCGTTTTGTTATCTTTCCCCTCCCACCATTCTGAACGGCTTTTTGAGCTTAAAAATTACAAGTTTTGAACAAAATATTCTAGAAAAAAAGAATTATCATCAAGTGTAATCGCTGCAGATATAACTTTCTACCCCATAACATTACCTGTTCCATTTCTGTCAGAGATATGGACTGAAATGCTGTTCCATGATATTGAAAAAATCTTCCCGCGTTCCATTTTCCAATATATTGCAAATATCAGAATGACGGGGGAGATGTTGTTTTTTCTCCCATACTTCAAGTGGCTCCGGTTTCAATCCTGAAAATGAGGTGACAAGAATATGCAAAAATTGATTTGCAACGTAATTTCCGCCTAAACTGAACAGTTTGCAGTGAAAATGAATTTCTTCTTCAATCGTCGGCGGAAGTTCAGGAACTTCCACCAGATTCCGGAGTTCTTTAATGGATTCTTTCGTCTTCTTTTTCCAGATTTTCGGGATCATTCCCAATTCCATGATTACGCGGATCTGCATAAATTCCCCGTTTTCTTCCGGAGAGAAAAACTGCACTTGCGCGAGTTTACTGACTCCTGAAAAAACGTTCGGACGACATAAAATCATGCCCCGTTTTTTGCGGGATTCGATCAACCCCAGAGATTTCAACCCGGAAAGTCCTTCTCTGACAATATTCCGGCTGACATTCAACCCCGTGGAAAAATCCTCTTCCTTCGGGAGCTGATCTCCCGGTTTCAAATTCTCTTTCCGGATATATTCCAGAATACTGTACTCCACACTGTCTGCCAGTGTCGACTGCGATATGTTTTCTTTTTGCAACAACATAAGACCACTTCTTTATTTTTGTTTCTTGAATTTCCGATACAAATTTGCTCCCCATAGCCAATTGGAGATTCCATCACCGCTTAACAAACGGTATCGATAGCGTTCATGTTCACAAAGATTTGCCGGTTTTTCTGCATAATGACAGTTTTCCAATCCGATTTTTGAAAGAACAAACTCGGACATCTCAAAAATTTCTTTCTGTTTATGCGGAAGATATTGACTGGCAATCAATGCAGCACGCACAATCATGGTACTCCAGGACGATGTATATGTCTTCCAATCATCCATATCCGGATGTTCATATTTCCGGGGGAGACGCATTTTTCCGGTGTTCATATCATAGAACAGCAAGCCTTCATAACGGCCGTTATCACAGATCGTCATAAAACCTTCCTTCACGGAAACTTCCATCGCTTTTATGAACCGTTCCCGATACTTTCCCTCCGGCTCACAGCGGATCAGCAGATCCAGATTCATAATATCCATGGAAACCGCATCAGCAGCCTGATTGACGATACGGATGTTGTGCTGTTTTTCAAAATCTGAAAGACCTCTCCGGACAAACACCTTGGAATGTTCCGGAATCCAATCAATATTTTCATCCAGAATCCGATACGCCTCAGTACGGTACCGTTCCTCGCCTGAATATTTCCACGCAAGCATCAGCAACGAAGGGAAACGCAGTGGAGGCCATTTCATGTTTTTTACATGATAATAATCAAAATGATAATTGCGTTTCATCCAGAAATCCGCCATTTTGACAAGCATTCTGCGGATCTCTTTTTTCTCTGCTTCATCGGCCAGCGGATAATACAAATCCAATGCATACATCACATAAAGCACCTGATCCGTACTTGTCTGGGGAAAAAAACGTCCTCCGTAAGGCTTGGGAATAAAACCTTCTTCCAGTTCCTTCCCGGTCTCATAAAGCCATTTCAATCCGTTATAAACTTTTTTCCGTTCTTCCGGAGTGCCCTCAAGACAAAGAGCTGCCATGTATGAACCGGTCGTCATCCCTGCATTTTCATAAGCAAGGAACTCTGCCAATCCGAATCCGCTGAACCAGGCTCTGGGAACCCCGCCTGTTACGGTTTGCGCCGTAACAGGACCATAGGTTTCATGATCGAGGTTTGCGTAGAAAACACCATTCTTATCCAGAAAATTCTTTCCGCAAAATTCAACGATTTTTGTATAATTGTTCTTCATTTTTTTTTTAACAGTTTCAGTTTCTTCCACGATCAATGCTTTTTCCGGGTCCATAATCAGGAAATTCGGAATACCATTGAAACGGAGATATCCCCAATGGGCGTGAAGGATCTCAAGTGTCCAGATCCCCGCAGGCAAATTCTGTTTCTTCAGATTCACTTCATGGGGATGATATCCTGTGACCTTCTTGTTTTCCACAACAACTTTTCCATTGGGAGAAATCAGTTTGTAATGACCAGTAGCATAAAGCTGCGCAATAAACGTGAACTTTTCCGTTCCTTCCGGAACATTTACGTAAAATTTAACAGGGCTTTTGATCCGCTGAACCGCAAAACCGTTCGGACGGATATAACTCCCCATGGCATAAGGAACATTACAGGAAATGATCCTGTAATAAGCACTGAATTCAACAGCGGTCGACGGTGCAAATATGACGTAATAGTGTTCACCCTTCTTTCCCTTGAAACGGATGGAACCATCATTCAGATTGCCCAAGCCTTTACAGACAGCTTTCCGGTTTGAATCAAGCACCTGGAACAAAGGCATCGGCTTCAAATACGGCTTTCCTGTCCGGGGATCTGTATTTAAACAGCCGGTTTCAAATTTCATACAGATCTCCATGTCTTCCGGAGCATAAACCACATAGTCCCGTGACAGGAAAAAGGTTCCGGATTTGAACGGTTCTTTTTCCTTCAGGACAGTCGGTTTTACAATAACCTGTTTGATCTTGTTTGCAAGACCTGCCGAATAAAGAGATTCAGTATAAAATTCCAGATCGGCATTGATTCCCAATCTGGGACTCAGTTCCAAAAGTTCTTTTTCAGAAATATACAACGGTGATTTTTCATCAGCGGGAATCATCGTCATTCTGCGCAGGAAATATTCAGTGATCTTCATATTCCGTTCAAAATGTTCAAACCGCCATGCCTGTCCTGCATCTTTCGGAGCGGCTTTTGCCTTTACCATCAATGCACGGATCTGATTCCAATCCTTTGCATAAACATCTTTCATCAGTTCCGGAGTGATGTAGTAGGACATCTTTCCTTTCACAGAGGTGACATATGCTTTCAGATTTCTTTCAAGTATCTCATAAATCTGATTGATCTCATCTCCACCTTTTCCGTAAGCCAGCCTGTTATAGAGTTTTGCCAGCTTAACATAATCGTCTTCCGGATAGAAATCTGATTGAAGCAGGAGCCAGTTGTTGATTCCCTGCGTTCCCAGAGAACCCAATCCGGCATTGAAGATCCCCACACAATTATTTTTCCGGAGGGTCTGAAGCGTCTCATTCAAAATCGGCGCCATTGTCGGCCACGGTACATTTGTTCCGTATGTATTCAAATAAAAATCATAGCCGAAATAGGCAATATTCTTGAATACACCGCTCCATCCGTCAAGCCAACTGTGCCAGGAACGGTTGATTCCCTCATAGATACGGGAAGGTCCGTAGGAAATATTCAGCGGAGCCATCCACGGAATGAAATTATCCGGCATCCGTGCAGGTTTCTGTTTCGGTGCATAAAGATAATTATTGTAAATCAATCCGGTCAACAGCATTTCCGGGTATTTTTTCGTAACACGTTCCGTAACATAACGGTAATAATCCAGATAAAGGTGAGTATTTCCTTTTTTTACGACATGGGCCGCGCGGTATTCTCCGATATGGGAAAGATCAATGGGGTTTGCCGTACAGTTTTTGCACAAACATGCAGTACCATCGCTGGGTGAAATGGAAATATGAACCGCTTTCTTTGATTCTGCCCACTTGATATATCGTTCTGAAATATCTTTCAGCAATTCCGGATTACTGATGCAAAGGGCAGCATTATATACCGGTTCCATCCGTTTTCCGGCACTGTTCGCCCAGAAAAAGTCCGGATGCTTTTTGAATGTATCAAACGCAGATTCAAACAGAGCACTCTTTTTCTTCGGATAAATATATTCCCAGGAGTGGGAAAAACCGATCCCCAAACTGCCAAATACCTGATCATGAACATTTCGCAAATTCGGCAGTCTGTGGTAATTTCGCTGCATCCATTTCCGGTAATCTGCTGATCTCATCCAGACTCTCGGAATGTAAGTGATTCTTGCTTTGAATGCCGGAACATACGTAATATCCAAATCCGGAACAGTATAATCTTTTCCGAGGTTCGGAATATGCATTCCGTTATCAGAGGGCAGGATCCAGCGGATTCCCATGGTCCGGCTCAAAAAGCTGTAAACCGCATAAAGAGTTCCAAAACTGTATCCGCCGCTTTTCAGCTTGGCATCTTTGGCAACATCCCGACCGACAATATAGAGATTATTTCCCTTCGTCAGGATCCGATGTCCCTGATATTCCATTTTCCCGGTATCGATCCCGGCCTTGCGGCTGAGTTCGTTATCACCGACAACGATCATTTTCCCTTTTGCCGGAGTATAAACGATCGGCAAATCCAATCCGGTTGCTTTTTTGATGTGCAGCTGAAGTTCTTCCGATGCCTCATAAACAGATTCCGGCTGATCCTGCCCGACATAAATAGAACTGCCGGCAAGTTTGAAGTCAGCAGAGAGCTGCAAACTCATTAATAATGCTGTTGACAATATAAAATTTTTTATAATACTCATAATAAACTCCTGTTTTAAAATCCAAAGGCTGCCCCGTAACTTGTTCCGAACAACGGATACGGTGCCCAGAATTGTTTGTCCTGAAGCGTCCATCCACCGGTTGCCCAGTTCTTCAACAGAACCGCCTTGATTGAACCGACATGTCCGTCAACATAAAGAACGTTGCTGTTCTGTCCATGACACGGTCCCAACGCATCTTCCGGATAATTTTTTTCATTATAAGCGAGCATCGGTCTGTTATAGGCTCTGCTGGGATGATTTTCTGAAAAATGCATCATGCTGGAAGCATTGCCGACCATATTTTCCTTCAATCCTTTCCGGGGACTGACGGACATTACGTTAATCACACTGTTCAAGTGATAAGAATAATAAATCTGAGCCCCTTCGTTATGGGTCCCGGCATAAGTGGCAACTGTCGGACAGGTGAGACTCCCGACATGAAGGGCTCCATCAATATACTCGATCTGCATGGCGGTTGTCGAACCTTCCCCCGGCATATACCGACCTAACATCACCGTAAAATTTTCTCCATAGGATGGATTATTCGTTCCATGTTCCATGTACGGCGTAAAATATCCCAGATTATCGTCACGGTAGACCGCACTGTAAATCCCGATTTGTTTCATGTTATTTGTACAACTTGAAACACGGGCTTTTTCTCTTGCCTGATTCAAAGCAGGCAGAAGCATTCCGGCTAAAATAGCAATGATCGCAATCACAACAAGCAATTCTATCAAAGTAAAAGGGCGGCACGTTCTCCAGTCAAAATTCTGTTCTGAACTCATTTTCAGTTCCTTTACATTTTTGAAAAGGCAGTATTTTATTTTACGATGAGGGTATACTTCAAACCATCGCTGATTTTAACAGGTCTCAGTTTGATCTGGAAACCGGAAGCAAGAGTAGTTATAATAACATAACATTCCTGACTGCTCTTGATCACACAATCAGTGGCTCCGGTAGCTGAGAATTTCAATTCAAATCCGGCAACTTTTTTGGAAAACCATTCATATTTATTCCGCTGCAGCAAAGTAATTTCTTCGCCGTTAAGATTGATTTTTTTATAGTTCCGGTTCAAACTTATCTGACAATATGCCAGTTTCGGATTCTTTCCGGAAACGCTTTTCCAGGAAACAGAAGTATCAAATACTCCGGGAGAGGACTGTTTGACAACTTTCAGCATATCCAGATCTTCATTGTTCTTCAGTTTCCGGTTGAGAGTATAAGTCCACTCTTTTCCTTTCTCATTTTTCATTTCCGGATATTTATTGTTCCATCCGTCTGTTGTCAGCATCACTTCACCGAGGAGCATGGGATAATCTTTGGAAATAATGGAAATGCCGCCTGATTCAAGCAGATAAACATCCGTCTTCCCGACTTTTACACATTCCCGTCCAGCAAACACTGATACAACTGCGATGACTGCAGTCAATGCCAACACTTTTTTTACCGCACTGATAAAACAAATCTTCATTTTCTCTCTCCTGTTTTAATTGTTGAAAATTATTATGTACTACATAATATAACATAAAGATTTGAAACTGTCAACCCTTTTTTTGTTTTTTTTCATAGCGGTTATGTGATAAACCCAAACACCCTACTACTTTTTCTAAGTTTTTCGCCCTTCTGACAGACAAAAATCCTCTCTGTTGTCCTTCACTTTTTACCCGTTTAATCCCCGTCAGGTAATATACAGCGGCCCCGATCCGTTTCTAACGTTTTCAGGTGCAATTTTCGATCTACACAAGCTCCATTGAGCGATTATTACCGTAGGATAAAGATGTGTCTAATAAAGAAAAATAGCAAAACTTGCAAAAATCTCGAATAGATCACTTGACAAATGTAGTTCAACGGTGTATTCCAATAGAGAAAAACAGTTCTGGCATTATCCGCAAAGCAGTGCTGGGTAACTTGGTGATAAGGGAAACCCGCACCGGTATTTGCGTAGTAAGCAAGTACGGTGCTTACTACGGCGTGAACATACACGATGTAAAATTCCATGATATAATCATGGAGTGCAAACGCCCGTTCCTTATCCAAAGTGCCATCAAAGGGCCGCTGGATGCCGAAGAGCAGCATTTGAGCGATCTCGAATTTACCAACATCAGCGGCAATGCCTCCCGGGCGGTCAACGGCATAAGCATCATCAATTCCAAAGCCGGATTCGACTTGAGTACAGCCCCCTACTGATTTGATAAAACTGTTATCTCCTGATTGGTAATGCTATTACAGAATATCACAGTCAGGTCTGCCTGTCGGATCGGACTGTGATATTTGCTGTGCGACCAGTCATTGCTGATTTCTCACTCATATTTTTTAAGCAATCTTGCCAGATGGCTTTTATCGCAGAAATTCCAC
>SUVT01000107.1 GCA_015061845.1 Lentisphaerota bacterium | reverse complement strand
CACACAAAAAGTATGAAATGCCGTCTGATCCGGTTTATTACCCGGTTCAGGCTGGGCGTGAACTGCATGATGCCCTGGAATATCCCGGCGATAATACCGGGGATCATATCAGCGGAAAAAATAAAAGTTTCTGCGAATTGACCTGTCTTTACTGGGCATGGAAAAACCTTGAAGCAGATTATCTCGGTCTTGTTCACTACCGCCGTCATTTCGCCGGAAAGTTCTCATTTCAGAAACGGAACCGGATCCTTACGGGGGAACAGCTTTCCGCATTGCTGGAAAAATATCCGGTCATCATGCCGGAAAAACGGAATTATTTTATTGAAAGCAACTATTCCCAGTATGTTCATGCTCATAATGAACAGGATCTGACCGTGACCCGCAGCGTGATCGAAGAGAAATATCCGGATTATCTTGCTGCATGGGATCGGATCATGAAGCGGACAGATGGTTATCGTTTCAACATGTGCATCATGCGCCGGGACCTGATGGATGCTTACTGTGCATGGTTGTTTGACATTCTTTTTGAGGTGGAAAAACGGCTGGATATCAGCAATTATTCCGCTTATGATGCCAGAGTTTTCGGCTTTATCAGTGAACGTCTGCTGGATGTCTGGGTGGAAAAAAATCAGCCAACGGTGAAAGTTCTGCCTGTTGTGAATCTGGAAAGTCAGCACTGGGGAAAAAAGATTTGGAATTTCCTTCTCCGTAAACTCTCCGGCGGGAAGTTGGGCAAGACAAAATAAATTCATCCGTTTTTCTCAAAGCTTTCCCTTTTTCAGGGGGAAGCTTTTTTTTTGCAGATCGTTTATCAATTCAAAAAATGTAAAAAATTTTTATGCAAACATTTGCATAAATAAAAAATAGTGCTATATTATTTTCAGAAACTACTTAGGGATCATGGATTTTCAATATGAAAAAACGGATTACAGTTAAAGATATTGCAGAGCGGGCAGGGGTGAATTACGCAACTGTTTCCCGCGCATTGAATCCGGCAACTGCTTCCATGATCAGTGAAAAAGTCCGGGCGAATATTCAGCGTATTGCAGATGAACTCGGATATCGTCCGAGTTATTCCGGAAAATCCATTGTAACTGGAAAGACCTACAAAATCGGCATGATCCTGGGGCGTATGAAACAGGATTTTGCGGCGCATGACTGGGCGAGGATCATGTGCGGTCTTACTGCAGAGATCCAGAAACATGGGTATGTACTGACTCTTTTATATGCCAACGGTTCTGAAACAATGGACACTCAAGTGTTGAATTTCCTGATGTCTGGAGTTGCGGATGGCTATGTGACCGGTCCCTCCATGGTAAAGGGAAAAGTCACAGAGATGCTGGATAAACTGAAAGTACCTCTGTGGGTTGTTTCCGAATCGGGACAAACGGTTGAAAATGTGAATCATATACAGCGTGATGATATGGATTCTTTCTGCGAAGTTTGGAAGAATATTCCGAAACGCTGTTTGAAAAAAATGTTGTATTTCAGTGAATTCTCTAATGAAAAACAGTTGCGTCTTCAGGAAGTGGAGCGTGCCGGACAGATCGTATATCCCGATGGAAGATATTGTTTGAAAGGGATGTTTTACCATCGGAATATGAGTTCAACCGTTTCCCAGTACAGATTAGCGATGAATCATGCATTGAAAAATCTGGATGAATTGAAAAAATATAAATTCATCTGGTGTGATGCTGATACATCGGCGCTTGCTGTTTATGATGTTCTTACCAATGCCGGTATAAAGGTTGGTAAGGATATTTTTCTTGTTGGTTACGGTGATTTGGAAACTTATGATGAACGTTTTGCTGTTCCCATATTATCTACGATTTCTGCAGGAGCGGAACAGATCGGTATGACAATGGGTAAAGCGTTGATGAATCAGATTTCCGGCGGGAAAGAAAAGCAGTTTATTGCGAAAACAACTTTGATTGCAAGAGAAACTTTTCCGGTGAAATAAGCCGGAAAGATTTGTTTTTAAAGAAAAAAATAAAGTGTAAAGAGTTGAATATGATGGGCGCATCATGTTTAATGTCTTTGCGGACATTGAAAAACGAAAGGAGATCTGAATATGAGTTATGGTCAGAGAAAGCAGTTTACATTAATTGAACTGTTGGTGGTGATTGCAATAATTGCAATTCTCGCAGGAATGTTGTTGCCGGCATTGAACAGCTCACGGGAAAGAAGTCGTGAAACATCCTGTATCAATCTGAGCAAAAACCTGGGAATGTTGTGGAACACATATCAGGAAAATTCAGATGGATATCTTTTGCCTGCATGCAGTACTGTAAATAATACTCTCCGTCCGTTTCCGGATATGCTGATTTCCTGCGGTATTGCCGGATATGGAAATCACACGCCGATGGGTAACGTTGCAACTGTTGCATCTGTGAATGCGAAAAAATATTCAGACCTGCTTTGTCCCTCCGCAGCTGCATCCAGTCAATATTACAAGACAAACAACTATATCTTCTATTATTCCCGTCCTCTTCCAATGTCCTATTCTTACAACGGTTACATGGGAAGAACCGCATCGTTTAACTTTCCTTTTCATACTGAAACCGGTGTGATTTTGAAAGTGAATCAGATCAAATATCATTCAGAGGCACCTGTCTGGGGAGAACAGTGGAAAGCGAAAGATTTTGAACCGGCACCGGCAAATCCGTGGTTTCTTTCCAGTGACAAGTGGAATAACATGCATTTGAATCCGTTTACGTATAAGTGTCATCCCAGCGGCGGGAATTTTACATTTGCAGATCTTCATGTAGGAAAGATCACCAATGCGGGGACATATAATGTCTGGCCGTGGTACAAGCGCTGAAAAAATACAGCAGAAAGGAATATCGCAGAAAATGAAAAAATTGTATTTTTTGATGCTCTTTCTGTTCCCGGTTTTAATGCCGGCAGAAGTTAAAATGCTGGTTGATGTTGATTTTTCAAAGGAAAAAGATCTTTCCGGATGGCAGTTCTGGGATAAGAAAAAGTTTCCGGAGTGTTTCAAAATTCAGGAGGGAATTCTCCGGACAAGTCCGAAAGAATTGGGCGGTCTCAGCATGACCTTGCCGCAGACAGTGGAAATCAATAAATCTGTCAAAAAGGTTGTGATGAAAGTGGAGATGAAACAGATCAAAAATCCTGCCAGAATTATAACATATGCTTTGAGCACGGCGAAAACTCCCTGTCCGGGATATGCGGCACCGTTCCGGAATCCCGGCGAAGGCGGAGTCTATTTTTCTGTCTGTTATTTCAATTCGCAGAATCATCAGAAAATGGGATGGCGGAATGCGGGAAAAGAAGTCATCCGGACACGTCCCGCATTGAAACCGTTCAACATGACCGATGCGGATCAGTGGGTAACATTGACTTTTACCATTGATAATGAGAAGAAGATATTGACACTTCAGAGTTCTCTCGGCAGAAGTTTTTCTTTGCACAATGTTGATTTGGATGGAATGACTCTGAACAGTTTGTTTATTCCGGCGATGGGTGTTTCCTATAAAACAGTAAAATTTTCAGTTGAAAAGTAAGGAGTCCTGAAGAATGTCAAGATTATTATTTGCATTGTTGTTTCTGTTTGCGGCAACACTTTCTGCAGCTGATCTGGTCAAAAACGGAAAGGCTGTTTCGGTTATTGTGATTGGTGAAAAACCGACAAAATCCGCGCAGCTTGCTGCGTATGAAATCCAATATCATATTGCGAAAAAGACGGGTGTAACACTTCCCATTGCAGCCAAAGCGGAAAAGGGAAAACTCCCGATCTGTGTCGGCGGAATGAATGGATTCAAATCACAGGAATATCTGGTTGATATCAAACCCGGAAAGATCATCCTTTCCGGATGCGATGCACAGGAATTCGGAAAAGTCAATTATGCCGATGAAAAAAGTTTTCCAAGCCGCTGGAAAGAATGTGCAACGCTTTATGCGGCATACGATTTTCTGGAAATGGCAGGTTTCAGATGGTATATCCCGACCGATATCGGAACGACTTTCACTCCTTCAAAAAATCTTTCCATTGCTGAAAAAACGATCCGCCGCACACCTTCTTATGTTTATCGCGATTACCCTTATTTCAATTTTGCAAATACGATCTGGGCTGATTCCAACGATTGGAACAACCGGAATTTTCTCAACAAGCGTGAGGCGGAACTTTACAGTTTCCGTCTCCGTGTCGGCGGAAAACTGACCATCATCAACCACTCTCTGGTTTCTTTCAATGAACGGTTCAAAACCGATCCGGCGAAAAAGAATTGGTTTGCACAAGGATATCCTGTTTCCCATGAAAGCCAGATTTGCTATTCCAATCCGGAAGTGATTGCTCAGGCTGTGAAAGATGCCCGCGATTATTTTGATGGTAAGGTGAGTGCAAGAAAAGTTATGGGCGGACATTTTACCCCCGGAACGCTTCATGATCCGAAAGTCTTTACCATCGTTCCCAATGACAATGGATATTTCTGCCGCTGCAAATCCTGTGCAAAATGGGCAACATACTCGGAAAATGAGCGGAAAAAGAATGCCGGAGACCCCGGTGTGATGTCCGGACTCGACAGCGATCTTTTCTTCAGTTTTGCCAATGCCGTTGCAAAAGAAGTGAAGAAATCACACCCGGATTGTAAAATCGCATTGCTTGCTTATAACTCCTATTGTCAGCCTCCGAAGACATTCAAACTGGAAAGCAATATCATGATCCGGATGTGTCTTCCTTTGAGAAGTGTTTATTCTCCGGGATTCCAAAAGAATCTGGAAATCATGAAAGAGTGGCAGAAACAATATCCGGGAATGGAAAAACACGTTTGGTTCTATTATTGCTGGCCCTCGATCAATGTGACAAAAGGCGCAAAAAATCCGTTCCCCGGTTACTTTGCCTCTCATTTGGATAAGATTTTTGAGGCATTCGACGGCGCAAATGTGACGGGGCTTTTTATTGAAAATTCAAAATTCTTTGCCCGTGCAAACATCCTTTACGACACTCCGGAATTTTATATCGCATGGCGTCTTGCTTTCGACCGGAAACTCAAGGGGAAAAATTTGATGGATGAATTCTTCCGAAACTATTACGGACCGGCAGAAAAACCAATGAAAGAATTCTATCTCCTGGCAGAAAAACTTTATGGAGATTCTGCCAACTATCCCAAAAATGTCTCCCACTGGACAGCGATTCCTCATTCCAGATTTATCACTCCGGCGAACTTGAAGAAGTTTGATGGATTCATGACACAGGCAAAAAAACTGGCAAAAACCGGACCTTATAAAGAACGTGTTCACCTGTTTGAAAAAGGGGTCTGGAATCTATTGAAAAAAGAGTTGCAGGAGGAATATACCAGAACACCCACCATGCAGCAGGAAACGGTTCCTTACTTCAAGAATCCTGTTCCGGGCAATCCCCGGCAGGCAAAATGGAACAAACAGGGAAGTTTTGCACTTTACGGCGGACTCCGCGGTGGAAATACGAAATTTCCGATTGCGATCACTGCAAGTCATGACGGAACGTATCTTTATCTTCGTTTCTATGAAGCAAGAGATACCTCCAGTTTCCTTCTCAATAAACTCGGTGCATGGCGCGATGACGGCTGGGAACTGTTCTTTGCAAAACAGAACAATTCTCCGTACCGCCAGATGAATATTCTTGCTTCCGGAAAACACCATTTGATTGATATTCCGTCAAAATCTGTTCCGAAATTCAAACTGAATTTTTACAATGGTCTTTCCAAAGGCAGTTGGATGGCTTGGCTTGCGATTCCGTTATCAGAAGTTGTTCCGGGCGGGATCAAGCCGGGAGAAATCCTTTATTTCAATGCGATCCGTGCCAGGGAATATGTCTGTCATGCTTGCTGGATCCCGACTTACGGCGGATATTTTGTTCCGGGCAGATTCGGGGAACTTTATCTTGAACCGGTTCCGGGAAAGTAAGTTTTGTTATGAATTTCAGCGAACAAACAGAACGGTGGAAAGCCATTGCGGATTCTCTGAAGCCGCAATTGAATCATCAATGGCGTACGGCGGTTTCCATTGTCCGTATGGTTTCAGATCCCTCTGTTTGGCAGGGAATCCGGAGTGAGGAGATTTCCTCTGTTCCGGAAATTCTGGATAAAGAACTTCCGGAAACTTGGGAATATATTTTTGATTTCGGAGAATATTGCGTTGGTTATCCGGAGATCGAACTGGAATTCCGGGGAATTTTTGATTCCCCCTTCCGGTTGGAATATAAATTATCAGAAACTCCTTATGAAACTTCTGTTGATTTTCAAACAGAAATAAACGGCTTGAGCCGATCATGGTTTCAGGATGGGGTCATAACTGTTGACGAACCAGTGAAAAAGATCCGTTTCCCCCGCCGTGGAGCGTTCCGTTATCTGACTTTGAAAAGTTTTTTCAATTCAAGAGCTTATCATCCGGTCTTGAAAGCTGTCAAATGTGATTGTGTTTCTTCTGCCGATTTTCATTTGATTCCGGCAAAAGCGGAAACTTTGGAAGAAAAAATAAATCGGATCAGTCTTGTGACTCTTGCATCCTGTATGCAGGAAGTTTTTGAAGATGGACCGAAACGTGACCGCCGGTTATGGCTGGGTGATTTGCGGATTCAGGCATTGGCAAATTACAACAGTTTCCGGAATTATGATCTGGTCAAACGGTGTCTGTATCTTTTTGCGGCTGGATGTCAGCCGGAAACGGGACGGATTCCGGGTTGTATTTACCGTGATCATCCGCAACCGGCGGGCGGTTGTTATATCTTCGATTATTCAATCATGTTTGGAGATATTCTTCTTGATTATATCCGGAACTCCGGAGATACTGAAACCGGGAAAGATCTGTTTTTGATCGCTGTTCATCAATGTGAACTGGCGCTTGAAGAATTTGAAAAAGGTTGTTTCAAAGACTTCAGGCGGCACTGGCTTTTCATTGACTGGCGGAAGGAATTGCAGAAGGAATGTCCGGAACATTGTGTTGTGATTTACGCTATGAGCCGTGTTTTTGAATTGGCGGAACTGCTGGAAATGGAAAAAGAGCTTCCACGGGATTATCAATCATTGATCGCGGAATTCCGGAAAAATGGAAGAGAAAAGTGGTTTGATCCTGTCAGCGGATTTTTTACTGAGAACGGTCAATATTCATGGGCAGCGCAAATCTGGGCGGCTTATGCGGAAATCCTTCCGGAAGAATCTGCGCGGAACCTTTTGCGGGAACTTTTGCAAAAAAAAGATTTTCTGCAGCCCGGAGGCCCTTATCTTTACAATCAGCTCGTTCTTGTGCTGATGAAATACGGATTGAAAGAGGAAGCCCGTAAAGTGATTCACTCTTACTGGGGCGCAATGGTCAGCCACGGTGCTGATGCATTCTGGGAGTTTTATCTTCCGGATGAACCGATGTTCAGTGCTTATGGAAATGCGGCTGTCAACAGTCATTGTCATGCGTGGAGTACTGTGATCATTCCGTAAAGAATTTATTTGATTTTACTGTAAACAGTGCTATATTTACCGGTAACAAAATAAAGGATTTCTACAATGTCAAATAATCCTATTTGGATATGGCGGGCAGGGGAAACTCTGACTCATGAATTTGTCCGCTTCAAACGGAATTTTACAAGCAATACTGAATCCGTGGAAATCAAACTTTCCGCAGATACCGATTTTGTCACGTTTCTTGACGGAAAAGAGATCATGCGCGGACAGTTCAGCGACTATCCGCAGGAAAAAACTTTCTCTTCCGTCACTCTTGATTTGAATGAAGGCAAACACACACTCGAAGTTTCCGTTTATTACTGCGGAATTGAATTTCAGACTTATATCGCTGCTCCTCCCGGATTCTGGGCGGAAATCTCTCTGGAGAACGGAACAACGATCATCTCCGATGAACAGTGGCTTTGCAGAAAAGAAACCGCTTATCTCAGAGACAGGATCGACAAAGTGACACCGCAGATGGGCTTGGTCGTCGGATATGATGCCCGGTTGGAAGATTCTCCCGAACCCTGGAAAAATGCAGTTGCCGCTGAACAGCGTCCGCAGCCGGTGGAACGCCCCGTTCCTCTGTTGGAAGATGGCGCACATGTTTCCGGAAAACTGGTCAATCAGGGATATTTTGTCCGGAATAACCATGATTGCGCTTATGCATTAAGCTGTGTGACTGATTCTCTGTTTGCAATGCAGCCTCATCAGGTTTTGCAAGGCGGATTTTCTACCGCTTTTGCCTCCCCCGAACCGGTCGCCCCCTGGACTTTCAAACCCCTTCCGCAAGAGTTCGACGGCTTTTTCCTGACCATTGATCTCGGACAGGAGATCGTCGGCTTGGAAGAGTTCGACTGGGAGCTCTCCGCAGGGACCATTGTGGATATCGCTTACGGTGAACATCTCACCGATTGCCGTGTCCGCTGCGAGATCTGTGACCGTTACTTTGCGGACCGCTATATTGCCAAAGGCGGCAGACAGCGTTATACCATGCCCCGCAGGATCGGCGGACGTTATCTGGAACTGCATATCATCCCCGGCAATGGCGAATGTGTCATCTATGATGCCGGTTTGAGACCGCGCAGACCCGTTCTTCCGGAACCCTCGCTGTTCAGCTGTGATGACGATAAACTGATGGCAATGTGCCGGAACTCGGTGCGGACCCTTGAGCTTTGCATGCACGAACACTACGAAGATTGTCCGTGGCGTGAACAGGCATTGTATGCTTACGATTCCCGGAACCAGATCCTTTATGGAAATTATATCTGGAACAACTATCGTTTTGTTGCGGCATCTCTGGAACTTATGGGCAAAGGTCTGCGGGACGATGGATTCCTCTCTCTTTGCGCACCTGCCAAAATCGGATCGCCCATTTGCATTTTCAGTTTCGCGTGGATCATGGAAATCTGCGAATACGTTCTCTACTCCGGTGACAGCTCTCTGCTTGACCGGATGAAAAATGTCTGCCGGACGATCATTGATAAAGTATTGTCGAATTTTGACGAAAAAAGGGGTCTTTACAAGACTCCGACCGACAAGGGATTATGGCATTTTTATGAGTGGCGGAAAGGGATTTACGGCGATGGCGCAACTCCGGGCGAACCGGATGCCCTTTACAATCTCTATTTCCTTGAAGTGCTGGATGCCTACTCTGCAATAACGCAGGAGCCTGACCTGAAAAATCGGGCTGATGCGCTGCGGAAAGCGGTGTTCGAGGCTTATTACAACCCCGAACACGGCTGTATGATGACCTATGATGGAAAGCCGGGAACTTATGAAATTACTCAGGCTCTTGCCCTTTACAACGGATGCGTGCCGGAATCCGAACGCAAACGGATCGTGGAAGGTCTGCTGAAAAAGGAACATGTCAAAATCTCTTCCAGCTCCATCCGGTACTATTACGATGCGTTACTGAAAGCGGGAAAAGAAGCCCGGAATTTTCTGTCAAAAAAGATCTGGGATGATTACGGCATGATGGTTCAGGGCAATTCCACAACCATGTGGGAAACCGATATCGGAGATGCCGATTTCGATAATGCCGGAAGTCTTTGTCACGGCTGGAGTGCCTTGCCTGTCTGGTATTTCTTCGCCTTGAAACTCGGATTGCGTCCCTTATCTCCCGGTTGGAAAACCTTTAAGATCGCCCCCGTGGAATTTACAGGAAACTGTGCTTTCGGCGAAGTCCCGACCCCTGCCGGAATGATTTCTCTCAAGATCAAGCGGCATGAAAACGGTTTGACCCTGATCTGTACCGGACCGGAATCTTTGACACCGATCTTCCGTCCCTACGCCCCCGAAGAGTACATCTCCGCCAGTTGGAACGGAAAAAGTCTGTTGTAAGAGAAAGAGAACGGGGAGGCAAAAGAAAAACTTTTGAGGAAAGTTTTTTCTCTTTTCTCCCCGTGCCCCTCTTTTCGTTTTTCAAACCTTTTTGCGGCATTCATGTTTTTGAAAAATCAAAAACATAAATGCCATTGTAAAAAAGGCGTTTGCTGTTAAAAACTTTATGATGGCATATTAATTTTTTGCAAACAAAAAATTGATATGCCGCAAAAAGGTTTGAATCCTCCTTCGCACAAGGCTACGGCGGACATGAAAAGGTGATGGGGGGTGGGGAAGCAGGAAAAAACTTTCCTGAAAAGTTGTTTCCCGCTTCCCCAATCATCTTTCAATTTTTATATAAGTTCTTCTGATTCAATAATATCCCATCTCGGATGTCTATGGCGACCGAAGAGCAGAGCATAATACTTCATCGGCAATTCCCGTTTGATCAGATTCTCCGTGTGCTGGATCTTCCATTTGCACATCTCTTCACTGATTCCGTAATGGTAAGTGTAAGAGAACGCAAGCTCCGGATATTCCTGCAGGATCGCAAGGGCTTCTTTGGCGTTTTCCAGTTCACGGAGGGCAATCTCTTTCAGCTTGAGCAGCTTGGAACGCATCTGTTCGGGGGTGTACGGCGCATAATAGAAAGAGTCTCTGACTTCATAAAACTCTGTCATGTTGACGGCTGTCCGCAGGAATCCGCGGTACAAACGCGCCAATGCCGTATGTTTACCAAA
>SUVT01000106.1 GCA_015061845.1 Lentisphaerota bacterium | reverse complement strand
AATGACAACGCTTTTTGTATATTATCCTGCCGCACTGGAAAATATACAAAAAGCGTTGTCATTTGAGAAAAAAATTGTGCCATCTAATCATTTGTCTATGGCACATTGTTACAATAATCTCGGTACAATATATGCAAATCAAGGTAATTATCCTGCTGCACTGGAAAACTTTCAAAAATCATTGTCGATTCGCAGACAGGTTTTACCATCCGCTCATCCGGACATCGCTCAAAGTTATAATAATTTGGGATCGATGTATGATATCCTGAAGAATTATCCTGCAGCATTGGAAAATTATCATAAATCGTTGTCGATCTGTAAACAGGTTTTACCATCCAATCATCCATACATATCTAATTGTTATAATAATCTCGGTACAATATATGCAAATCAAGGGAACTATCCTGCAGCATTGGAAAATTATCAAAAATCATTGTCGATTCGCAGACAGGTTTTACCATCTGCTCATCCGGACATCGCTCAAAGTTATAATAATCTTGGTTTTGCATGTTATCAAAAGGGAAATTATGCGGCTGCATTAAAAAATTATCATAATTCGTTATTGGTTGTAAAACAGCAGCAGCCGATCAACAACTTGGATGTAGCTCATGGTTATGGCAATATCGGGATGGTATATTTGAAGATGGGACAATATAAGGACTCCTGTGATTATATCAGAAAAGCATATGAAATAGTGCGTTTGGTATTTGGTGATAATCATTTTACGACAAAACAGTATCTCCAACACTTGAAAGCTACTGAACAAAAACTGAAAGAATCTCAGAAATAAGTTTTTTGTATATGCGTTTTGAGATTTTTTCTTATTCAAAAATACATTTTTTTTCTAAAGTCTCCTTGAAAAATTAATAAAACAGGTGTATTTTATTGAGAAAGAAGGTTTTGAACCATGAATTTGAACAGCTTTTATTTTCGATTTTATTTTTACGCTGCTTTTTACTTTAGAAAGCGGGCGTTTGCTGCTGTTCCGATGCCTTGTTAAGACCTGAACAACAAAATGATTTGCAATACGCCCGCTTCCGGATTGAGGTAGCGGGCTTTTTTTTTGATAACAAACGAAAGGATTGAAAAATGATAGTCATCTTGAGAGAAAACCCGGATCAGCAACAGCTGAACCATCTTACAAACTGGTTGAAAGAACAGGATATTTCCGTTCATCGGACCGAAGGGGTGCATCAGACCATCCTCGGCTTGGTCGGAGATACTTCCCATGTCGATATCGACCGGATCCGCCAGATGTCCATCGTGGAATCTGTTAAACGGGTTCAGGAACCGTTCAAAAATGCCAACCGGAAATTCCATCCGCTTGATACGGAGATCCGTGTGGGCAGCGCATTGATCGGGGATGGTTCTCTCACTGTGATCGCAGGCCCCTGTTCTGTGGAATCGGAAGAACAGATCATCACCATTGCGGAAAGTGTCAAGAAATCCGGAGCCAAACTTCTGCGCGGCGGCGCATTCAAACCCAGAACATCCCCCTATGCGTTCCAGGGCTTGCGTGATGAAGGACTCAAACTGCTCCTTGAAGCGAAAAAAGTGACCGGTCTGCCTGTCGTTTCTGAAATCATGGACCTTTCCCATCTTGATCTTTTTGCTGATGTTGACGTGATTCAGGTCGGTGCAAGAAATATGCAGAACTTTGAGTTGCTGAAACAGCTCGGAAAATCAAACAAGCCGATCCTGCTGAAACGCGGGCTTGCAAATACTTACTGGGAACTGCTCATGAGTGCAGAGTATATCCTTGCTTCCGGAAACGAAAAGGTGATCCTCTGCGAACGCGGCATCCGTACCTTTGAAACATACGTCCGGAATACTCTTGACATTACAGCGATCCCGGCATTGAAGACTCTTTCCCATCTTCCTGTGGTGATCGACCCCAGCCATGCAGCAGGCGTTTCCACCTTCGTTCTGCCGCTTTCTATGGCTGCTGTTGCTGCCGGAGCTGACGGTTTGATCATTGAGGTCCATAACGATCCGCCCCATGCTCTTTGTGACGGTCTGCAGTCCCTGACTATGCAGGAGTTCGACAAGACGATGAACCGTCTGATCCCCCTGAAAGCAACCTGTGGAAAGATTTACTGATCATGAAAACATCATCCCGGAAAAATATTACGCTCTGCGGAATCAAACATGCAGGGAAAACCTCTGCGGCAAAGGCTCTTTCGGCTTTGACCGGGATGCCTTTTGCAGATTCCGATGATGCCCTGAAAGAGTTGTACTGCAAGGAGACCGGAACCGATCTGACGGTCCGTGCGATTTTTCAGACACTCGGTGAAAGCGGCTTCCGTCAGTTGGAAGTCCGGGCTTTGCGGGACTTGTTTTCCGGGAATGAGTGCATGATCATTGCTCTGGGCGGCGGTGTGCTTTCCAATCCGTTTCTGACAGAAGAAGACCGGAAAAACTTCGGTTTTCTCTGCTGCCTGGATGTTCAGGATGAAGTCGCTTATCAGCGAATCATTCAAAATGGTCTGCCGCCGTTTCTGAAAGATAAACCGGATCCGTTTCAGGCACTGTGCGAGATGAACCGGAGTCGCCGGGAAATGTTCCGGGAATATGCTGATTTTATTGTAGAGATCGGAGATGCAGGCGAGGCAACGCCGGAAAAAACTGCGGAAAAGATCCTTGCCGCTTATGAGGAGAATAAATGATGAATAACTCATTTGGAGAACTTTTCAGAATCACCACGTTCGGGGAATCCCACGGCGCAGCACTGGGCGTTGTGATCGATGGCGTCCCTGCCGGTTTGGAGATCGACACAGAATTTATTGCTTCCGAGATGGCACGCCGCAGACCGGGGCAATCCGATGTTTCCACCGCCCGGAACGAAGCCGATGCGCCGGAAATCCTCTCCGGAGTTTTTGAGGGGGAATCAACCGGAACTCCGCTGACTCTTCTTATCCGCAACAGCAATCAGCACTCTTCGGATTATTCCAATATTATGAACATCTACCGTCCGGGACATGCGGATTACACTTTTGACAAAAAATACGGGATCCGTGATTATCGCGGAGGCGGAAGATCTTCCGGCAGAGAGACTTGTGCGAGAGTTGCTGCAGGTGCGGTTGCAAAACTTCTGCTCCGCAAGTTCGGAATTTCTGTCCGTGCCTGTACGATCCAAATCGGTTCTGTAAAAGCGGAAAAACGGGATTGGTCACTGGTTGAAACAAATCCTGTCCGCTGTGCCGATCCCGCTGCAGCAGAATCGATGCACGAAGAGATCCGGGCAGCGGCATCCCGTTCAGACAGCGTAGGAGGAATGATCCATTGTGAGATCCTGGGCGTTCCTGCCGGATTGGGGGAACCTGTTTTTGATAAGTTTGATGCCCTTCTTGCTCATGCCATGCTTTCTATCGGTGGTGTGAAAGGCTTTGAACTCGGACGTGGTTTTGGCGTTGCTGAACAGTATGGCTCCACCAATAATGACGGAATGTCTTCAGAAGGTTTTCTCAGCAATCATGCGGGTGGGATCCTTGGCGGGATTTCCAACGGGAATGTGATTGATTTCCGGATCGCAGTGAAGCCGACACCATCGATTTTTATTCCGCAGCAGAGTATTGACCGGGATGGCAATTCTGTTGAGGTGAAGATCCGCGGGCGGCATGATCCCTGTTTGGTTCCCCGGATCGTTCCTGTTGCAGAAGCCATGGCGGCTCTTGTGACGGCGGACTTGCTCCTTCGCAGCCGGATAAACCGTCTGGATCAACTCTGAAAAGAAAAAATATCTGATTTTATAGAAGTTTTTTGAGATTTTTTTCAATCAGCATCGTTTTATTGTGGAAAAATCTTGAAAGTGGTGTATATTTCCCTAGAAAGCAAAAAAATAAAATCAGGAGTTTTTAGATATGGCATCTTCAAAGAAGTCTAAATTGAAAATATCCCGGAAAGCAAAAGTCATTATCGGGATCGTTTTATCTCTTATCATATTGAGCAGTATTATCACGGGGCTCTTCATTGCTTGGAAAAAAATGTTCCGGCAGAATGACCGTTTTATCGTGCTGCGGGTGAATGTTACCAGTGCAGGTGGACAGGGGAAGTGGCACGGTAATGTCAAGGAGGTTATGCCGATCGTGGTAAAATCAAAGATCGATTCCCAAAAGCTTACAGAAGATCAGAATGAGAAAATCTCTCAGGCAGAGTTGCTGAATATCTTTGACCTTGACTTGAAGAAGTTACGTGAAGAGTTGGAAAATATTGCCGAAATCGAAAAGGTTGAGGTTCGCCGTGTGCTTCCTGATACGCTGGATATTCAGGTTACAGAACGCATCCCGGTTGCCGCACTCGAAAGTGCAAACGGAAAATTTGTTGTTGACAAAGATACCGTTGTTATGTTAAAGGAAAAAGCAATCAATATTGCGGGTACTCTTCCGGTTATCATCAGCAAAAAGGAAAAATTGCCGAAGCGCGGAGATAAATTTGAAGAATTGAAACCTGCGCTGGAATTTATTCAGCTCACGAAAACAGTCTCTGACTATGCCGTGCTGAAAATCGTAGAAATGGATATTTCCAAGGAAGGTTATATTTCAATGACGATTTATTACAGCGGCGATAAAAATGACTGGTTTGTGTTCAATGATGTGCCAGCCAAAAAGCCGTCTGAAGGCTTGGATCGCATTTTGAATTCTATTGAGCATTATCGCAGAGAAAGCAACAAGAGCCGTACAACCAGTCTTCGTTTTGAGGGGCAGGCTGTCTCGCAAAAAGAAGAACCTCAGGAGCAGAAATGAGTTTGCGGAATTTCCGTTTCGATTCATTGGAAGATACGGAAATTTCTTCTCCGGTGACGTTGGAACGGGCAGAACATAACCATCTCTTCCGTGTTTTGCGTGCCAGAGCCGGAGAGGTTGTCGGACTGCTGGATGGAAACGGTTGGCGTGGAACCGCCCAAGTGGAAAAAGGGAATCTTCTGACTCTTTTAAGCAAGGAAAAAGCTCTTCTTCCGGAGAAGCGGATCCATCTTTACATTGCTCCTCCCAGACGGCAGAAGATGGATTCTATTCTGAAGCAGGCTGCCGAACTGGGTGTTTTCCGTATTGTCCCTGTCCTTTGTGAATATGCAGTTTCTGAGCCGGGAGAAAATGCCGTTGGCGGTCGCTGGAAAGATCTTCTTTTTGAAGCCTGCAAGCAATCTGCCAACCCTTATTTGCCGCAAATATCTCCTGTGATCCCATTCCGGGAGGCTCTGGAAGATGCCAGGAAAAATTGTCAATTCCTTGCCTACGGTTCTGTCCGGGAAAAAGGATGTTTTTCGTTTGAATCCGGTGATGCCGCCTGGTTTGTCGGTCCGGAAGGCGGATATGCCCCGGGCGAGCTGGAAGAACTGGAAAAAATCGCTCATCCCATCCGTTTGGGATCTTATATTTTACGCGTGGAAACCGCTGCAATCGCCGGAATCGCAAAACTTGTTTAGGATTTGAAAGATGTACACCTGTTTTATTTGCCGTTATCATGAGATCGCCACAAAAGGCGATAACCGCAGAATGTTTGAAGAAAAGTTGATCGACAACCTGCGTTATCAGTGTCAGACTCTGGAAGAATTGTCCGGTTTATCATTTCCCCGGGTTCGCGGTCGGATCTATGTCCGCCGGGAAGACAAGGCAGCTTTCACTGGAGAACAGGTGGAGAAAATCAAAAATGCTCTTTCCAGATGTTCCGGATTGGAAAATTTTTCACCGGCTTTGGAGTGCGAACCGGATATTGAACAGATCCTGAATCTTGTCCGCAACAGTGCCGGAGAACAGCTTCAGTCGGTCATTGATCAGAAGGGCAGAGTGAAGTTCCGGATCCGTGCAAGACGAAGCGATAAACGGTTTCCGATGATGTCCAAGGATATCGAAATTGCTGCAGCAACCACGATTTCTGAAATGTTCCCGAAAGAACAGCTGGAAGTTGATTTGACCCATCCGGAAGTTTCTATCGGAATTGAAGTCCGCGACATTAATGCCTTGATTTATTATCAGGTATTTCCCGGTCCGGGCGGATTGCCTACCGGAAGCAACAGTCCGGTTCTGGCTCTGCTCTCCGGCGGAATCGACTCTCCGGTTGCCTGCCAGATGATCATGAACCGCGGTTGTCATGTTGATTTCCTGACTTTTCACAGCTTTCCTTACACGCCGATGGCATCGTTGGAAAAGGTTCAGAAAATCGCAGCAAAACTCAATACGTTCCAGAAGCCCGGAACTCTTTATGCCTGCAATCTTTCTGAAATTCAGAAACAGATCCGTGATCTCTGCACAGAAAAGTTCCGGACAGTTCTTTACCGCCGCATGATGATGCGAATTGCAAACATGATCTGCCGCCGGAAGAAACTGAACGCAATTGTCACCGGCGAAGCTGTCGGACAGGTGGCGAGCCAGACGATCATCAACCTCGGAACAATTGATGCCGCTGCTGATTTTGTGATGTTGCGTCCCCTTTGCGGCATGGATAAGCTGGAAACCATCCGTCGTGCAGAAAAGCTTGGAACTTATGAACTTTCCATTGATCCCCAACCCGACAGTTGTACCGTTTTCGCTCCGCCGTCACCCTCGGTTGCAGCAAAACTGTTTGACATTGAACGGGAAGAGGCGAAGCTGGGCGATATTCAGCCGCTTCTGGAAAAAGCGTATGAAGAAATGATCATAAGCTGATGGGATGACGGCTTATTTCTTCTTTTTTCCGTAATATCTGACCGCTACGGGCTGCAAGGTCATAAGCCCTTTCGGGATCGTCTCTTCGATGCCCTTGATGAAATTTTCCAGATCGGTCAGTTTGTCGATGATTTCTACAACGACAGGCTGGTTGATCCGGATCTGGTGGAACTGTGGAGCCAGTACAGGATTTCCCAGACAATAGCCGCCGATCCCACGGAGTACAGTCGCTCCGGAAAGCCCATAACTGCAGGCTTTCTGTACGATCCATTCATAGAAGGGAAGTCCTTCATAATGATCTTTTTCAGCTGTGTAAATTCTCAAAACAGCCATTCCTTCAGAAAAAAAATCGTCAGTCATAAGGCAACTCCTTTCTTTGGTCATGGGGGAATATATCTTTAAAAAAGAGATTTTTCAAGCAGTGTTGAAAAAATTATTTCCCGATGTGAATATCCACATCCTGCCAGCAGGGATTGTTTTTCAGTTCCGGCTTGTCGCCAAGGAAGAATTTTCCCGCTTCCTCATTCCCCTGCAGCCAGTAAGCAAACCACGCTGTCATGTAAGGGGCACTCATTGCAAGATTGTCTGCATGATACTTTGTCTTATCTGCAACCCGTGCAATAACAACCGTCGTATCGCAATTTTTCAGAATATCATCACGGTTTTTATGCATGGAGTCCAGAGGACAAATTGCAAGGTGCGCCCGCTCCGGATTGACCTCATCCCAGCCGAACGGGTTCGATGTAGCTGTCATCATGATGGGAATTTTCAGGTTTTTCGGATTGTAAGGACACCTCAGGATCCAGGAATCTGCCTGCTGCTGCCGGACACCGCTGATGGTGAACAATGCCTTGAAAAGTTTTCCTTCCGGAAACTTTGTGATCGCATTGATCGCTCCGGCTCCGCCTTGAGAATGTCCCGCAATGCCGATCCGCTCCATATCGATCCTGTCGTAAAAAGGACTGTCCGGGGTTTGATTATGCTTGAGAATGTAACGCAAAGAGAGAATCGTTCCCCGTCCTTTCCCTGACCACTCTTCTTCCGTGCCGACAACGATAAATCCCCAGGATGCAAGATGCCGGAACAGCGGCTCAAGTCTTGTCGCCCGGTAGCCCGTGCCGTTGCACATAATGATCAACGGATATTTCTTCTCTTTCTTTTTCTCAAGTTCTTCCGGATACCAGACACGGTATTCTTTCAGCTTGAAATCGTTGGCATCTTCAACATGACACTTCGGCTGGTGTGATCCCGGTTCAAGAAAAGCGCGTTCAATGGGAGCTTTTGTTTTGACATGTACTTTCAGCTCCGGAATGTTCCCGGAATTACAGCCGCAGAACAGCAAAATCACCGGCAGTAATAACGCTATCATTTTAATTATAAGTTTCATATATCCCCTTGTATTTTTATTTTTTATCCCAATAATGCAGACACTTCCGGAACGTTCCATCCGGGCCGATCACGCCGAACGTTTTTCCTGCCGGACAGGGCTTGGAATCCGGATTTTGAAACCGTTTCAGCAACTCTTCCGGCTGTACCCGGCATTCACAAAGCATTTCATCACAAAAACTGTATGATACACCGCAATTTTTCATTTCGCGGATCTCTTCTTTGACAAGTTCCCATTCCGCACGGCTCAACGTAAGTTCAAGGTGTTGCCTGCCTCTTCCTTCCGGCATCATTGCTCCCAGTTGGATCGATTCCGCTCCGGAAAGAGCCGCCGCCGCAAAGATATTGCAAACCTCATTTCGGTTCGCCTGCGTGACTGTGATGCTGACAGAAACTTTCCATTTATTCTGTCTGCCGAACGCAAGCAGTTCCAGCAGCGGTTGAAAAGTCCGTTCCGTTCCTGTCATTGCACCGTAACTCTGCAATCCCTGAAGACTGGTCGAGAGATAAACTTTTTTCTCCTTGCAGAACAAAAACATCTCTTCTGTCATCAGAGAACCGTTGGTGAACAGAGAGAGTTTCCCATCCGGCATTATCGCTCTGGCATGGGTTATCAACTCCCTGATCCCGGGGAACAGAAGAGCTTCCCCTCCGGTAAAAAGAAGATCGTTCACCCCCTGTTCCGCAATGTAAGAGATCACCTTGATCCACTCTTCCGTCGTCAATCTCCTTTCCGCCAGTTCCGGGAATTCATGCCAGAGACAATAACAGTATGGACACTGATAGTTGCATTCCGGTGTCAGTTCCAGAGACAGATGCTGCGGGAGTTTCTGCGGCAGATTAGACAGGATTTTCTCTTTCACGTTCCCTCTCAATCCATGGTGGTAAATTCATCCCAGGGAATATTTACCGGTGATTTGTCCGTTACAATGCTGTCGACATGAAGCAGCAGCGGATAATCTTTCAATTTGATTTTCCCCTGTTCCGCCTGGATTCGCAACGCCTTGGCGACACGTCCGGCAACCACCAGCGATTCCAACGTCACCCCCTGCAGCTTTTCCAGTGATTCATCAATAGAATATCCCTCTCCAAGCAGGATCCCCACTTTCCGGGTACGTCCGCCGTAAACTGTTACATAAAGATCCCCAACGCCCACATAGAAACTTTCATCCGTTCCGCCCAGATGGTTGACCAGACTGTGCATTTCCCGGGTCGCCTGCAGAAAAACTCCCGCCTGCGAGTTGTAATGAAGCTCTTCTTTGCCGCAGCGTTTGAAATTTTCTCCGATGGTCAGGGCTATTCCAAGCGCATAGCCATTTTTCAGCGCAACTGCGGATTCGATCCCCATGACATCTGTGGTCGGGATAATATGATAATAGCTTGTGGTCATGATGCTCTGCAGACGTTTCAGCGTATCCATATTCTTTCCACAGAAAGCTACAAGTGTTTGATCGTGAGCAACTAATTCATAACTCGTGCAAGGTCCGCCAATCGCGCAAAGTTCATTCTTCTTCTGAAGATCATCCAGCTTTCTCTGCCAGAATTGCGGATAACTGATCAGCGTTCCATCCTCCTGACAAAGCAAGCCTTTTGTGACGGAAAGAACCGGAATTTCCGGCAGGATCGGCAGAACGGTATCTGCAAACCAATCAACGCCGAAAGAACTGACCCCGCAGATCACAAAATCTGCTCCCTGCAGCGCATCCATGCACTCTTCAAACTGAAAATATTCCACCCCCGCAGGAAACGGACGGTCAAACTTCGGATGCTGTCCGGTCTTACGGCAGCATTCAATGATTTCCCGGTCAAGGGGCGTGCCAACAAGACGAACCGTATTACCATTCTCTCTTGCGGGAAATGCCAGTGCGGATCCCATCATCCCGGAGCCGATGATTGTTACAATGCTCATAAAATCATTCTCCTTTTCCGAAGAGTTTCCGGAAAAATTTTTTGTCCGGGGATTTTTTCTCCGGCGGAAGATAGCGAACCCCCATCAGTTCGATAACTTCTTCTCCATCCTGTTCGTTCTGCTTGTTATTCTGCTCTTCCAGTTTCTTTTTCGGGGAAACGACAAACGGATCTGCAGTCAACCCCATTGTGATGGAATTTGAAATTTTTGCTTCATCCTCAGAATTGCATGTCTCTGCAAGATCTTCCACCGGCTGTTGATTTTTGATTGCATCGGTGATTGCATTCTGTTTCTGTTTTTCTTCCTCTGAAAGCTGCATAATATCTTCTCCATCTGAACTGGTTATAAAAAAGCTTTATAATGATAAAATTTAGCATAAACAGGAGAAAATTCAACTTTTTTTCCGCTTTTTTTGCAGCTTTTCCGGGAAGAATGGCACACAAGCAAAGGATCGGCTGGGGAACTGGGAGTACTGGGAGTACTGAGAGTACTGTTTTTTTTGCGCCTGGGTGTACAGAGAAATGACCTTGCGAAAAACCTTTTCTTTGCCCGTTTTCCCCCAGTATTCCCAGTATTCC
>SUVT01000105.1 GCA_015061845.1 Lentisphaerota bacterium | reverse complement strand
CCGGAACCGGGGCGCATTGCCGATCCGGACAACTCAACAACATTCTGCCGACGGCTTCTGCCCGTTCCAGCTGCAAATCTACCAAGCGGATTTCGCCTTCGCGAAAAACCTTCGGCGCCTGCTCAAAAACACCTCTTAAGATCGGCAATATTCGTAACGAACCGCCTCCGATGAAGAGCATATTCATAACAAATCATTCCTTCTCTCAATTAAATCAAACGGTTCGGTCACTCTTAATAATCTATTCTGATTATTTTTAAGCCTCTTGCTTTCATTGGGAAGCAAACAGATTTATTGTCTAACCGAATAGCCTTGTTTTCAGGGTAAACCTCCGTCATTTTCATATCGCCTGCTCCCGCTTTTCCAAAATCAACGGAGATTTTTGCCTCAGAAGGTTCATAGCCCCAGTTGGATACAACCATCAAGGCCTGCCTCTCCTTTTCCTTGTTGTAAATGCTTGCCAGAATGCTTTCGCTGTTTGTTTTTACTGGCGATTTCGGATCCCAGTAGGGAATGAAATCTGAACTTGTGAACCATTTGTCCATCAGATCCCATATGGGGATAATGCCCTTTGCGCCAACTTTATCGCCAATTGTCGGCAATAATCTGTGCGGCAATGTCATCATCAATATTTCGTCCAGAGAAACCGGATTGTTCACACGCCATGCATATTGATGGAAGGAATAAAATGTGGCAGGTACTCCATATTGAATGTACATTTCTTTCGCTCTGAACATATCTGGAGAAAGTCTGGAGTAATGTTTTTCCCTTTCGGCACCCCAGTCTTCACCCGCTGTCAATACATCGGTAAAACCGACGAACTCGAGACGGGCTGCTGCATGTGCGAAAATAACGCCGTCTTTTCCCTCTGTATGCAAATATGTATAAAGCCGTTTGTACAATTCACGCAATTTCCAAAGACCTGCTGTCGGATGTCTCTTCCCGTCTTCGTCTGTATAGCCCGCGTCATGATAGGGGTTGTCCGATGCAATAGGAACGGAGACATCCAAATATACGCCGTCAAACCCGAATTTTTCGACATAACATTTCACTGTATGGAGCATGAAATCCGGATAACTGCTGTTGGCAGACGCAAAACCCATGTTGCTCCATGAACTTCTGGGGGTTGATTCCCATTCTCTTCCAAACAACTTATATTCAGGGGTGCCAAATTGGGCCGCGCACAGATAAATATCGGGAACCACTTTAGTCCCAAATTTGTGAGCTTTCGAGAGAAGCGACTTTACAGGAGTCTTGAGTTTGGGATAAGACGGTGAGATAAGACCATATTGGGCTCCTACATACAGGCGTTTTGAAAAATCTTCAGGCCAAGCGGCAAAATATGATGCATGCCATTTTTTCGGATTCTTAGTTTCCGGTTTTACAGGAGTAGCCTCCCAGGCATATTCATATTTCATTGGCTTGTCAAGCAACATCCGGCTGCTGATAAGGTTCACCCGCATAATGGTTGTGCCATTCTCACAAAGGAACTCAATATGTTTTTTTCCTTTGATATTTTCATCAGACTCCGTCATTAAGGCAAATCCGATTTTATCATCCCCGACCCATATTTCATTAAAAAATTCTTCAGGCCAAATCCAGCCGGGATTATAGAGCCATTTTCCCGCGACATCCACTTTTTTTGCACTGGAAAAAACTTTGCAGAGACTGGCATTGCAGTTTTTATAATCCGGCAAATATGTGCTGGCTCGCGCATACATCGCGATGTCTTTATGAATTGGGAAATCCATATAAATGGAATCTATCTTAAGCGGCTTTACAGGTGTTATTGCAAATTTATAAAGAGAAAACCCGTCATACTCTGTACAAAGCGTTCCTTCAAATTTCAGCTTATCGTCCCCGCCCTTTATCGACCATACACATTCAGTGTCTTTGGTGGAAATATTCTTGATCGGCTCGAATACAATGTTAAGCGGTTTGCCATCGGCAATGAGATGAATAGATGGTTTTTCAGTAAAAATACTCTTGCCAAGAGCAATTATCTGCTCCGGCAAACCATTGTCTGCCAAGATATATTTGCGGTCTGTGATTGATATATTTTTCCCATTTGTCTTTATCGGGACCCAAGGATTTGGAACTTTATCTGATATCCCAATCGTATTGCCGAGCCATTCCGGCTTTTTCGGGATCAGTAAAGGAACTGCATTTGATACAATGATTTGTTTATTTTCATCCGATACAGAACTCTTTACAACATAATTTCCTTCTTTCAACTTCGAAATATCAAATCTGAAGCTGATTTTTTCATCAGGCGACGAAAGAAGTTTTTCTTCCGACAGATCAGTCCCTTCTATACGGACAGCAACTTTATTGTTTTTACGAATTCCATTCACCTTTTCGACATTCAATTCAATATCAACAAAACCCTTAACATATACAGGAATTACTTTCACATCAAAGGAGGATACTCCGGTAAATGGAATTTTCGTACAAATATATTTTTGCGACCCGCCGGGATTTGATGCCGTAAACTCAAGAACGAGGTCGACTGTCCTGCTGAGTTTAAGAAGATTATCAAGAGAAAATGATTTCCCCCCCTTGGGAGACAGACTCAAATCTTTTTCCAATAGGATTTTGTCGGAATCCAAAATTTTCACCGCCGATGACAATTTGACACTTTCCGGAAGATTTGAAGAGATTGTCCCATTAACGTTGACAAATCCGTTAAAAGGATCGCCAAGACCCAACAATTGTACTGCGGGGCAATTATCTCCGAACTCGACATATCCGAAAAAACCGGTATTAGTAAAGTGGGTTGTCGTGGGAGACCAGGTGGTCCATTGCTCTGTAGTCCGAGGTTTGCCATTCTTTTCGGCAAGATCACGGCAGAAATTCATGCGCCAAGTAGTCCCTGTCTGCAGAGGCGAAGCAATGCCCATGCTTTTCAATGGAATTGCGACTTCCGCTGTCCAAAACGTTTTATTAAAGGTCAGAATCCCTCCTGCGGTCTCTCCGGAATCCTCGAAACGGGAGGAGTATTTTATGTCTCCGTTCCATTTTAATTCAGCATCTGAACTTATGTCCATGAACCCCCCCGCGGGAACACCTAAGAATTGGAACCATTGTTTTTCCTTCGGACTGACCCAAATCTCAAAAGCCTCGCAGTTTATTTTTATATTATCGTGGCCGGTTTGACCCTTCTTAAACGGACCGAGTACAACACTTCTCAGCCCGAAATAAAGATTTTGCTCGTCGTAGGAAATATATATAACCGATTGATGCGGAGACAATTTGCCGCTTCCCTGCTCTAAGAAACCGGTCACTGCTGCTGCCGTTTCCCATTCATCTTTTGCAAGGATTCCATCTATTTTCGGCGCTTTAGAAACTTTGGGTATCCGTACATATGGATATTTCAACTCAGCTCCTGAAGCATTGGAAACAGCTTTCTGAATCACTTTTTTTGGGGTTTTATTCATAATCTGCAGATCGACATCATCAAAGGAAACAAAGCCATCTCTTACATGAAAGGCGAGTCTGAAAGAGATTACTTTTTCCTTGGATGGACCGAACTCAACAGGTATCACACTCGAAATCTCATGCTTTTCCCAATGGTCGGATTTTACTTCCACCAGATCAGTCTTTACGGAACCGAGAAAATTTCTCTTCCCGTATAAATAATAGTAGATCACGAACTTGCCATTGCCTTTTACCCATACGCTTGTCGTTATTTCACGATCTTTATTTAATCTTAGATCTGCGGCATACGAGATTGCAGCATCCCCGCCTGTTTTGCGTACTTTTATCGAACAGGAACCACGATGTGCCTCTAATGCGTCGGATATTAACGAAATATCTCCTTTATAGACGTGGGACTTTACCCAGAACATCGGAAAATTGGTTTTTAGAGACTGCTCTTCAAAACCGGAGTTTTTCAAAATATTGCCGCCCATTCCTGATGCTGCGGCCAACGTTATAATTAGGATTGCTATTCTTTTCGATAAGTAATGGAATCTTGTTTTCATGTTTAATCCCTCATTTTAGAGCCAATTTCAAGACTCTTTGGTTTCTTTGGACTGAGATTTTGTGTTTCTCATGTCAAAATTTTTTTGACACTCCCGACGCGGCTTTTTCTTAAAAAAAGCCAAAAATCCTGATTCCTGCGTGTTGTCCTCCCGTCTCGAATTTTCGAGTAATATTTGTTTTTTTAAATCTAATTCTTTCTGATTTACTATACCGGAATATTTATTGCACAGTAAATTACGCAAAAAAATCCAATCCATAGCATCTCCCTGAATGTAATTGACATTCGCATATCCTCGTTCCGGCTTATCCAGTGCAACGGCATCAATCAGAAAGCCGGCTTCAACCAGACATGGGACCAGATACTGTCCGATTGCTCCGTTGCACCAAGTATCAAAATTTTTTGCTTCATCAAAATGCCTCCACCCCTTAAGTGATTCATTATATTATATTCCTCATTTTTAATTGCCCCAGGGGAATTCATTGTCACTGTTCCAAAGGATTCTGTTGTGATTGACCGTCTCAACATGTAAATCAACCATTAATAAATTTGCGGTACTGCCGTGTCTTCGCGTCCATGTTTTCGTTGTTGCATTACCGGCGTCTACTGTCCGATAATGACGATATCCAGTGGAAACAGGTTTGCTGGGACTATCCGCCAAGAGCATTTTTTCGGAAAGACTCCCCGTAATTTTCGATGGTTTATAAAACATATTCATAGAAAAAAGTGTCATATTCATAGCATAATTCCAATACAAAATACCGGCTTCGGAAGGGTATGGCATAGACGGGCAGTAAAGAGAAGGTTTAATGCCGTCATTCAAGTGAGCGCGGCTGTTCTGGGTATAGTTTTTGCCAAGAGCGTTGGCATCTATCAGTAGGGTATACCATACAGGCTCAGTACTGTAGTAATAAGGCGGCTGATTCTTCTGGATGAAAGGAGACGGAAAAAAATCCTTTGAAACATCAGCATAAAAGCTAAAACTCAACCCCATCTGCTTCAAATTGTTGACACACGAAATAGCACGGGCTTTTTCTTTCGACTTATTCAAGGCCGGAAGCAGCATTGCCGCCAGTATCGCGATGATCGCTATAACAACGAGAAGCTCTATAAGGGTAAATAGCTTTCTTCCAGCCCTGCAAAGAATGATGAGTGATAATGACTTGTCCATCTTCTGTTTCCTCCTGCTCTTGTTCTGCGTATGATGAGTTATTGTAATAATATAGAATATCACATTTTTTGACGATTTCAAGATTTCATCGTCATTTTTTTTGATTTTTTTCTGAAATGTCAATTGAAAAAGTAAATGCACAGGGGAAAAATTATTTAGTGCGTTAAGTCTTACAAAAAGAAAAAGTGCATTAAGTCCTACAAACAAATCTTTGTGCATTAGGTATTGCAAAGGGTAGAAAAATCAGAATGAAGATAGATAATCTTAACAGGTTCCCCTCCCGGGAGGGGATTTGTGCGTTTAGTGTTACAAGAAACAGAGGAGATTAATTATGGCGCATCTCACAAAGGAAGATCGGTTAAGAATCGAAAACATGCTGAATGCCGGAGTATCAGCAACAGAATGTCAAGAAATCTTGGGAAAAGTCACACCACGATCAGTCGGGAAATCAGAAACATCCGGCATAAACAACTTTCAATGAAAAATAATCTTCAGGAAGTTATATTACGAAAATATCACCTTGACATTCCTTTTCTGAGCAGCTATATTAAAAAACAATATGATGATGTACCTGCCATGCGCAGGTTTGAATCTATTTATGGAAAAAAATTATGGCGGCAATAGGGATTTCTCTTATTGACCCAAAACTTGTTACTATGGATCCAATACTCTTGAAAGGAAAAATCTGATCTGAAAAAATAACTGTGCAGTCAGTCTTACAAATCGGAATATCTGATTTGTCTCTTTAGAGGGTGTGCTTTCTCTGTTACAATAAAATTTCAGAGATATTCATGCCATGCGTGAGCTCATTTTGTTTTCCAAACTTTGCAACACTAAACGCACTTTTTGCAATAGTTAATGCACGAATTGCAGCACTAAATGCACAAATTCACCTCTGAAAGAGATTAAAAAAATCCACTGTAACACTAAACGCACAATATCTTAACCTGTTTCCATGAATTGTGCGTTTAAATTTTCAATTATCACTTTTTTTTATGATACAGTCATCTTTTTCACTGCTTGAAAATTTTTTTTCCTAATATATATTAAACGACTTTAAGCAGTAATATCAAAAAAGGAGAAAACAGTTCATGTTTTTCAAAGAATTGTTTCAGGATAAAACATTCAACCGGAAATTATGGGCTTTGACGCTGCCTATAACATTGCAGAGTCTGATGCTGGCACTGGTTGCTGCGGCAGATGCACTGATGCTCGGGATGGTAAGTCAGGATGCTATGGCTGCAGTTTCTCTGGCAACACAGATCCAATTTATACAGAATATGCTTCTGGGCGGGATCGTGGCAGGTGTCGGGATCCTCGGCGCACAATACTGGGGAAAAAAAGACCGTCTGGTACTCAGCAAGATTTTCGGCATGAGTGTTCAGGAAACGATGCTTGTTTCCATTGCATTTTTCATCGGCTGTTATTTTTATCCGGAAAAGCTGATGCTTCTGTTTGCCGGAGATGAAAACCTGATCCGTCTTGGAGCAGAGTATTTGAAAGTTGCCAGCTGGTCCTATCTTCTGACTGGAGTTTCGCAGGCGTATCTTGCAACGATGCGTGTGACCGATCATGCCAGCCGTTCGGCGTGGATCAGCTCCGGTGCGGTGGTGTTGAATATCTTATTGAATATCATTTTCATCTTCGGATATTTCGGCGTGCCTGCGATGGGCGTGAAAGGTGCTGCTCTTGCGACGGTGTTTGCCCGTGCAATAGAACTTGTGTGGTGTATTGTTTCAACGTTTGAGAAAAGTTATATCCGCTTGCGATTCAAGTATATTTTCAAAGTGGAAAAGGTGCTTCTCTTTGATTTCTGGAAATATTCTCTGCCTGTTCTGGGAGCTTATATGCTCTGGGGCAGCGGATTTACAGCCTACACTGCATTGATGGGGCATATGGGACCTGATGCTGCAGCAGCAAATGCAGTCGCTGCGGTCGTGCGGGACTTGATGTGCTGTCTCTCTTATGGTGTCGCCGGAGGAAGTGCGATTGTTGTCGGGAACGCATTGGGAGCCGGAGATTTGGAACTCGGCCGTCTTTATGGCAGACGCGTTACGATCCTTTCTTTCCTGATCGGTTTTCTCTGTACGCTTGTGATCCTTGCTTCCATTCCGCTTGTCTCCTGTTTCATTCATCTGACAGATACAGCTTATGATTATATGGTGGGCATGTTCCTGATCCTCTCGATCTACATGATCGGACGAAGTGTTTGCACCGTGGTGATCAACGGTGTGTTTTCAGCGGGCGGCGATACGATGTTTGACGTGTACAGTCTGGCGGTTTGTATGTGGGGGATCGCACTTCCGATTGCGTTTTCCGGAGCTTTTTATTTCCACTGGCACGTCCTTGTGATTTACGGCTGTACCTGTCTGGATGAAGTAGGAAAAGTTCCGTGGGTTATCCATCATTATAAAAAATACAAGTGGGTGAAAAATATTACCCGGGAGGGCGTTTGATGCTGACTGAATCAATGGTTTCTACTTATCTTGACCGTTTGGGCTGTCCGGATGCCCGGGAAGTCTCCAGAGAAAATCTGTTCCGTCTGCAGGCGGCTCATCTGGAAAATATCGCCTATACAAATCTCTCTTTTTACCGGAGCGGTACACTGAATTCTCTTGCAGCAGAATCTCTTTTTGAACGGATCATTTTGAACCGGAAGGGTGGATATTGTTTTGAACTCAATGGTTTGTTCGGCAGATTGTTGCGTGCGCTCGGCTATGATGTGACCGATTATTTTGCCCGTTGGCACTTCGGCGGGACAGATGCGATTCCCATGCGGCGGCACAGAGTGCTGAAAGTTGTGCTTGGGGAAGAGATTTATCTTGCTGATGCAGGGATCGGCAGTCTTTGTCCGGCAACGCCGCTGAGTTTCCGGCATGACGTGATCCAGCCGAAAAATTTCCGTTCCTACCGGATCGGGAAAGATGCCCTGCTGGGCAATGTCGTTCAGGCAGAAACGCCGGAAGGATATCTGCCGTACTTTTCTTTCACGGAAGATCCTCATTTCCCGCAAGATTTTGTGTATGCTCACGCCTACTGTGTGCAGCAGCCGGATTCTGTATTCCGCAACAAACTTTTTGTTCACAGAATCTCAGAGAAAAAACAATGGCATATCCTGAATCCCACGCCGGAGAACCCGGAATATCTTCTCCGGATCAAGGAGGAAAGCGAAACTCTGACACCCATCCGCTCAAAGGATGAGATGCTGGCTGTTCTGACAGAAATTTTCGGACTGAATTACAGTATGGAAGACCTGCCGGAGTTTCCCGGTTGAAATTATCTCCTGAAATAATGCTTTTTTCTTCAAATCCGACTTGAAAAACAGTGCAATGGACATTACATTGCTCAAGTGGGTGTTTTCTTCTTTTTTTTTACTGAATGACAATAAAATGGAGCTTTCTGCGTTTAATGAGAGTAACCGCGGTGTAAAAAAACAAACAACAGGAAAACAGAAGGTGTTACGATGAAACAGATTTTTCGGGTAAGTGTGATTGCCGCTCTGATGTTCGCAGTGGTTTCAAGTTTTGCTCAGGATAGAGATAACCCCGGCAGAAGACGCGGCGGAGACCGTCCGGGATTCCGCAGCAGAGAACAGGGCGGTCGCGGACAGTTCAATCGCGGAATGAGACAGAATCCCCGTATTGAAGCAGAGAAGAAGTTGAAGGAAAAATATCCTGCAGAATATGCTGAGATCCAGAAGCTCCGTGATGAAGCGGAAAAGAAATTGCAGGCTCTTGCAAAAAAGGCAAATATTGAACTGCCCGCACTTCCTAAAACAATGGAAGAACGCATGGCAGATCTCAAGAAGAAATATCCCAAAGAAATGGCAGAGATCGAATCTCTCCAGAAGACGGACCGCAGAGCTGCTTTCATGAAACTTCGTGAATTGATGGCAAAAGAAAATGGCGGAAAAGCTCCCCGGGAAGGTGGAAATTCCCCCCGTATGCGCAGCAATCCCCAGAAAGATTTGCGGGCAGCCCAGAAGAAGTATCCGGAAGAATGGAAGAAAATCCAGCAGATTCGCAAGTCTGACCCGAAAAAAGCACGTCAGATGACCAAAGAACTTCTGGAAAAATATAAAAAAGAAGGCAAGAAGTAATTGAGCTTCAAACAGGCAAAAAAACTGGCGGTCGTGGCATTTTCACAAGACACTGTAAGCGGTGTCACGTTCCGCCGGAACAAAGAGATATTGGAACCGATCAGTTGGGTCACCGGGGAAATTTCTGCGGATGACCCTTCCATTGCGTGGAAAAGTGTTCTAAAACAGATGGGGCGCGGGAAAGATTGTCCGCTTTATCTGTGCGGATCGCTCCGGGAAGGTGTTTGTTTCGATACCAGAATCGCCGATCTTGCCCCCCGTCTTCAGAAACAGGCGTTGGAGCTGGAGCTGCCCCGGCACCTTCTTTCTGTTCCGGAAAAGCTGCGTTTTCAATTTCTGCCGCAGGGAAAACCGGAGGATGGTTTCGCCGATCTGCGGGTATATGCCGTTCCTGAAAAATCTTTTGAACCTGTTGCTGCCATGTTGACTCAGGGCAGCAGCCGTGCCGATGGTTTTCTGTATCCGGCACTGGCTTTGAGGGAAGATGATCCCGCATTTTTTGCCGAAGAGATGGATCCCGACCGTTTTCTGGAACATGGGATCTGGAACAATTGTCCGGCTCCCATTGAATTTATATCTCAGTGGCGGGAGAAGTTGGAAAATGAGAAAACGCTGAAAGACAAAGCCGGATTCCCTCTTTCAGATTATTTGCTGCATGTGGTTGCCGCCCGGGAACTTTTCCGGAATGGTGAACATCCCGGTCTGGATATTCTTCCTGATCAATTGCGTCCGCAACGGCTCAAGAAGCAGATCCGGATCACAGTTGTTCTTCTCATTCTGCTGCTCCTTTCTTTTGTTTGGAGCCGTGCGGGAGAGTGGAAGAAAAATTACGTGGAAATGCGCTCTGTGAAACGTGAGATGCAGAAGCTCCCGCGGGAAAATGCAGAGTTGAAGAAGAAACTGAAAGTCAAAGAGAAGAATAAGAAAGAGCTGAACCGGATTTTGAATCTGAAAGTCGGAGAACGGAATTTGCCGGGCAAACTGGCGGATCTTTCTGCAGTATTGCCGGATAATGCTCTTGTGACTTCTCTCCGCTGGGGCGAAAACAGCGTGGATATTCAGATCCAGACCGCTGCGGACCAGAATAAAATCAGCACAGCGATCCAAAAACTTCCTTACTGGAAGATTGAGCAGATCCAGCAGCGCAGCTGGGGAACTTCCACCATGATTACTTTGAAATTAACCCCTGCCGAGGTGAAAAAATGACGCTGAAAGAGCATCTTAAAACACCGAAGGGCCGTTTGGTTGCCGCTCTGGTTCTGCTGGGGATCAGCTGGATCTTTCTGATTTTCTATTTTATCGGACCTTTGGATT
>SUVT01000104.1 GCA_015061845.1 Lentisphaerota bacterium | reverse complement strand
CTTGATTTTTTATCTTTGAGGCTGTTGCAAAACCTGAAAATTTTGAAAGAGCATTTTCGTACAGAGTGAACGGAGTTTACCGAGTGTACGGAGGCATTTTTGGTTATTACCGGATGATTTCTCAAAAGAAATAAAAAAAAATCTCTTGGGCAACGGTTGTTTTTTAATACAACCCCCCTTCCGTAATCTCTGTAACCTCCGTTCACTCCGTACAAAAAACACCATTAAAATGCGTTTTCTACAAACAGGTTTTGCAACAGCCTCGTTTTTTGATTTTAAGGGGGGATTGAGCATTTTTTCATGGGAAAATATTTATTGAGCAAACTTTTTTCCATAAAAGAATCGGCTTGTCCGCAAAAATATTTTTCCATCCTGCCGAAACCACTTGAAAACAAAGAATATTGATGATAAATTACTGCTGAACATAACTATTTATGAAGGAGGCTGCCCTCATGAAAAAACTCTTTTTTCTCCTGCTCTTTACTGCACTTTTTTTTCTGCATGGCGCAAGTCCAGATCTGACAAAAGGTGTGTGGTATCTCTCCGTTCCGGAAAATAAAGGAAAAATCCGCCACTTTGAAGTTGCTTACAAGCTCAACCCGAACGGTTCTGCGGAAATGATCCGGTCAGAAAAACAGCTGAAGCAATGGAACCAAATGCGGCAGAAATATAAAGAGAAGACCGGCAAAGATTTTCCGGAAATAAAAATGTCATGGAAATTGGATGGCAGCGAGCTGCACCTAATTTTGATAGCGGGAGATTCCTCAAAAAAACAGCTGGGGACCTATCTCATCGGCAAAAATCCCGCGTTTCTCCTGCCGAAAGAAAAAAAATCTGCTTTTATTCTTGCCCGGAAAGGTGCAGTCATGACTCCGGAAGAGTCTAAACAATTTTTCAAAACAATAACAGAAGCCCATCAGGATAACTTTGCAAAGAATCTGAAATTACCGGAAAATATCAAACTGGCTGAACCGGAAAAGAACAATGGCAGCTTTTTTGATATGGACTGGAAAAAAACACCGGAAAACTCTTTTCAGAAATATGTCCTTTCCGCCATCGGCAAAGGAGAAAAACTGTCAGATCAGGCAGAGTGTACTCTTCCCGCATTGAAAAAACTCCTTTCCACACCGGAGGGAAAAGAACTGCTTTTGAGATACCTTGCTTCCAATTGCGAATGGCGGTTGTATCAGGAACCCCAGAACACGCTCCACGCCGTCCGCTACTTCCGGGATCAGAACGGAAAAATCATCCCGACTCTGCACCAATATTACTCCAGTCTTCACAGTGATCCGGCACAGCAGTTCCAGTTCCGCTTCGAAATCGTTTTTCCCGGAAAGCCGTGGAACAGCTCCCCTATACATCCCCGGTTGAGAACGGAACGCTCCAAAAACACCTGGAACACCCCGTTCCTGTGCGGCGGGGCATTGGTGAATATTTTTGATGAAACCTCCGTTCCCGGACGGCAAATGACCAAAGCTGCGCTGGACTGGACAGATAAAGAATTTTCTGCTTTACTTGCTGCAAAAGAGTGGAAAAAACTTCTGCCAGCCGGAAGCATCCGGAAGGGGAAACCGGATTTGATTCTGCGGGACAGTTATCAGGGGGGGATCTATAATGCGGAAGTCTGGTGCAATCCCGGCGAAAAAGGTTCCATTTACCTGAAAGCATTTGAAATCACAAAAGGCACTCCGCTCTCCGCAAGAAGGCTCGCGATGGCTTCAACTTGCAACCCCGGCTGGTCCGATGAGCCCAATGAACAATTTTTCTCAGCCATGCACTTCACGATTTACGAAGGTGAGTGGGGACAATTTTACGGCGCGCGCTTTGAGATTTGGTTCAAGCCTGCATCCGGAGCCCCGGAACGGAAACTCTTTGAGAAAAATTATAAAATCCAGGGCTGGTCAAGATAATACAAAGATTGGGAAAGTGTGAAATAACGCTTTCTATTCTTAATTTAACCGATAATATTATTTTGCAGGGGTTGATTTTTTCAGAAAATGCGTTTATATTGCTTCAGAGAACGATTATTTTTTAAACCTGGAGGTAATTTCAAAAGTCCGGCAAAATTTGGCTGAAAAAGGATTGTTGATGAGCTGAAAATGGTAGGTTGAGCGTGGCTACTCACAGAGTAACCACCGAAAACGCCCCATTTTACAGATCGCAACAAGAATTTTCTGACATTTTTGAAGACTTTTGAAATTACCTCCCTAAATTACAGGAGGTTTCTCATGAGTGAAAAAGAATCTGGCGGCGGCGATTTCCGGTATGCAGTCGGCGAAAGCAAAGTGCCCTGGCATGCAGTCGGTGAGTTCTACAACGGAAAAGATGCAGTCGAAATGGTCAAATTCCTTTTGCCCGATGACGGAAAAGCCGGATATCAGGCACAGCTGGAACGCACCGCGAACGAAATCAAAGCTCTCGCAGACGTGGGCGGCAAGGCTACGAAGCTGACACTCGGTAAAAAAGTTCAGGAAGCGGAAGAGATCTCCAGAAAATATTTTGGCGCAAAGTATGCTTGCTTCCTTGATAACTGGACCGGCGGTATGGAAATCGGGTACAAGCTGGCTGGCATCGGACCCGGTGACGAAATCATCATGCCTGCTGTCACCTTTATCGCAACCATGGCATATCCCCTCAACGTCGGCGCAAAAATCGTCTTCGCTGATATCGACCCCGAAACCATCAATCTCGATCCCGCAGACGTTGCACGGAAGATCACTCCCAAAACCAAGATGATCGTTCCCGTTCACCTGGGCGGCTATCCTGTTGATATGGATCCCATCATGGAACTTGCCAAAAAGCATAATCTTATCGTTATGGAAGATGCTGCTCACGGTATGGGCGGAGCTTACAAAGGCAAGAAACTGGGTGCCATCGGTCACTTCGGCGGATTCTCCCTCCATGAAGTCAAAAACATCACCTCTCTCGGGGAAGGCGGACTTCTGCTGACCAGTGAAGATTTTGCAGGGCCCCAGCTCCCCGGAGCACGTTTCCTCGGACTCGACTTCTCCCGCAAAATCAAAGATTGGCTCTATGACATCTCCCCGCTGACCGACCGTTTCGGTAAGCCGCAGGTGGCTCTGAACCACTCCGCAACTGAAATCCAGGCTCTCGGTATGCTTCTGCAGATGCAGCGCATGGATGAGATCATCGCCATCCGCCGCAAAGCCGCTGAATACATGAACAGCGTCCTCTCTCAGGAAGAAGGTATTCTCGTCGAAAAGGCAGATACGCCGGAAACCTACGGTACGCACCACCTCTATCTGTTGAGAATCGACCCCGAAATCGTCGGCGGAAATATCCAGCAGCTCTCCAAAAAGCTGGCTGAAAAGGGATTGACCAACATTACACACTTCGGTCCCATGTACCGCTTCAAGATCATGAAAGATCTCGGTTACGATGAAGAAGCAATCGCAGCAACATGCCCGAACACCGAAAAGATGTTCTATCACTCCTATACCCACCTGCCGCTGTACCCGCTCACACAGGAACAGCTGGAATATCAGGCAAAGGCAGTCGTCGAAGCTGTCCGTGAAATGAAGGCAGGAAAGTAAGAAATGGCTCTTGAACATTACAAAATGCTGGATTGCACCTTCCCGGAAGTGAAGGAGTATCTGAAGACGAATCAGACGATCATTCTGCCCTATGCTTTGAGTGAACAGCATGGGGCGCACCTTCCGCTGGATGTGGATATCCGCAACGCTGAATTTATCAGTATGGGTCTGGCAAAACGCCTGAACTGTCTGGTCGCACCCACGTTGAATTATACATTCTCCGGCGGGATGCTGCCCGGAACCATCAATGTGAAGCCGAACACCTTCAGCAATCTTGTCGGTGAGATCATCGAATCTCTGCACCTGCAGGGATTCCGGAACTTCATCATCGTTCCCGGTCACGGCGGAAGTGAAAGTCTGCTCCATCTGAAAGAATCCCTGAGGATCCTCAAATGGCTGAATCCTGCGCTTTCCGATGCAATGATCCTTCTGACCCAGATCTGGGATTTCTCTCCCACATGGTTCAAACTCTTTGATGAGCAGGATTATCATGCAGCCAAGGCGGAAACTTCTCTGCTCCTTCACTGGTCCCCTGAAGTTGTCCGCATGGATAAAATGACTCTGGATGAGCCGGAAGTCGCGGAGCGTCTGCGTCAGGATCCCGACAGCTATCAGCTCCGGGAGAGTTTCACCGAACTGCCGCAGGAAGTTGTTCAGACATCCCAGCGCAAGGATGTGAAAATCGGCGTTATGGGCTATCCGGAACAGGCAAGTGCCGAACTTGGCAAACAGATCGAAGAAGAGTGTTTGAAACTCGGAGGCGATGCCATCCTGAAAGCCATTGCCGATGCTGACGAAGCCCGCAAAACAGGAAAGCGGATCATCCACGATAACGGTGGACATCTGAAAATCCGGTCGGTGTGACCCGCAGCTGTAAAAGCGCAATATTCCAAACGGTGTCCGGTGATCCCGGCACCGTTTTTTGTTTCTCGGTTTTCACACTCTTTCAAAGTTCCGGATCCTGAAAAAAACAGTATTTTTTTGCTTTTTTCTTTTTCCTTTTTTACTTGACTTTATTGTAAAAAAGCTGTATATTCCCACAATATTTAAAGTTGAAACAGATAAAGTCAGGATTTCTTACTATGTCAGCCATCGGTTTTGATAATGAACTCTATTTGGAGTTGCAGTCCAGAGAGATCATTGAACGCGCAAAAAAATTTGATAACAGATTGTATCTGGAATTCGGGGGAAAACTCTCCTATGATATGCACGCTGCCCGTGTGCTGCCGGGATATGATCCAAACGTGAAACTTCAGCTTCTTCAAAAGTTGAAAGATCAGATCGAAGTCGTTATCTGTGTTTACGCCGGAGACATCGAACGGAAGAAGATCCGGGCTGATTTCGGGATCGCTTACGATGAAGACACCATGCGGATCATCGACGGTCTCCGTTCCAGAGGGATCCAGTTCAATTCCGTTGTTGTGACCCGTTATGAAGATCATCCGGCAGTGAATAACTTCATCAACAAACTGGAACGCCGGGGAATCAAAGTATACCGTCATAAAGGGATCAAAGGATATCCTGCTGATGTTGACAGAATCGCCAGTGATGAAGGCTACGGCAGCAACGAATATATTGAAAGCACCCGTCCGATCATTGTCATGACAGGACCCGGTCCCGGCAGCGGAAAAATGGCAACCTGTCTTTCTCAGGTTTACCATGAACATAAACGCGGTGTCGCAGCCGGTTATGCAAAATTTGAAACCTTCCCGGTCTGGAACCTTGCGCAGAACCACCCGGTCAATATCGCTTACGAAGCTGCAACAGCTGACCTGGGCGACGTGAATATGGTCGATCCGTTCCACATGGAAGCATACGGAGAAGTGGCGATCAATTACAACCGTGACGTTGCGATTTTCCCGGTGGTGCGCCGGATCTGTGAACGGATCATGGGAGAAAATCAGGTTTATAAATCCCCTACAGATATGGGTGTAAACAAAGTCGGCTTTGCCATCGTGAATGAAGATATCGTACAGGAAGCGGCACGGCAGGAAGTGATCCGCCGTTATTTCCGTTACCGCTGCGAATATATGCTCGGCGGAACCGATGAGAAAACTATTGACCGGATCAAGATCCTGTTTGAAAATCTCCGTCTGAAAGAAGAGGACCGGAAGCTGGTTCCCCTGGCACGGCAGGCTGCAGAAGACGCTTCCCACACTAAAGGGAAAGGAAATAACGGTTTCTTCTGCGGTGCAGCACTTGAACTGCCGGATGGACGGATCGCTACCGGAAAAAATTCCCCCCTGCTCCACGCCTCTGCCAGCTGCATTATCAACGCAATCAAAATGCTTGCCGGAATTGACGACAGCGAATATCTCATCTCACCGGAAGTCGTGGCATCTGTTTCCAAACTGAAAAAGAATATTTTACGGAGCAACCACCCGAGTCTGGATTTGGATGAAATGCTGATTGCGCTCAGTGTCAGTGCCACCCAGAGCAAAGCGGCGAAAAAGTCGCTGGATCAGTTGAAAAATCTCAGTGGCTGTGAAATGCACACGTCTCACCTGCCTTCCCGCGGGGATGAAGCCGGTTTGCGCAGACTGGGGATCAATCTCACCTGTGACCCGAAGTTCGCTTCCAGAGAACTCTTTCTTGATTGATAACTGAAAGGATTTGCTGAATGAAAAAGATTTTTTCCATGCTCGCACTTGTCATATTGACAGTGATGCTTTGCGGATGTTTCGGAGACCTGCTTCTTCTGGAAGATGGAGAACCTGCAGACATTACTGTGGATTATCTTCTGAAACGCATGGACCGTGCCACCGACCCCGATAAAGTTTACGCAAACGTGAAATCTTATTACATGAAGCAAATCCTGACCAATGACAATGTCAATGGAAGCGAAGTCAACGTCTCTGAAATTTATTGGAAGGCCCCCAACTACATGAAGCAGATCTCTTCCCGAAACGGTGAAGTGCTGAATATCATTGTTTCCAAAGACAATCGGTTCTGGTATGTGAACCCGAAAACAAAGAAGAGCCGTGAAATCAAAGGGAAAGATGCTCTGCTCGTCAAGACGTTTACAGATATCGCAACGCCCGGACTGGACTATAAAAAAGTCTTCCATTCAGTCACCATTGACCAGATCCTTGATCCGGAACAGGAACGCACAGTTTACCGTCTGATCTGCCGGGTAAAAGATCCGGAAATCGCACCATATGTCTTCTATGTTGACCCGAAGACCTGGCTGACGGACCGTTGTGAAACGATCCTTTACGGTCCGGACGGATCTCAGAGGCTTTATGTGGCAAACTCAAAAGAATATGAAGTCGTAAATAAAGTCCGTATGCCGAAAAAGACACTGGTCACTGTAGATGGAAAAACGGAAACTGCAACAACAGTGGAATTTACCTTCAATCCGGATATTCCGTTAAGTACGTTTGACTTGGAAAAACCCTGGAACCACTGATTTTCACCATTCCCGGAACAGTCGGTACAGGAATGAGAATGCCGGAACATAAAGGTCGGCAATAAATTTCGGCATTTTATGCTGAATGTAAAGAAATTTCTGCTTCCGTTCCAACAGCTGATACTCTTTTGCAGAGAATCCTTTCTCCCGAAGAAGATTCAGAAATGAAAGCTGTCTCCGTACACCGTAACGCTGGGAAAGAATCAGGATCCGCAGACGGAATGAGGCAAGCAATTTGAGATTGGCATCCAGATTTTCTTCTGAACTCTCTTGCATGATTTTTTCCATCTCTTCCAGAATGCGCAGCCAGCTGCTATAATGTTTCTCTGAATATGTCGTGCAAATAGAATTTTTTCTGACGATATAGGCATACGTTGGTTCTTTCAGATAACAGAACTTGCTGATATTGTTAAACAATTTGATACTGAAAGGATTATCTTCCCAGAGGATTCCCTCGATAAAGCGGATTTGATATTTTTCAAACAGCTCCCTCTTCACCAACCGGTTGTGGGCGCACAGCCATAATTCCCCGCGCATGGAATAAATCTTTTCCATGACAGCCGCTTCTTCCGGGAAGTCCGGAACCGGAGAAAGTGTTACCTCTCCATCTGTAATTTTCTGATAGCGTCCAAGAACAACCTCATAATCATCATTACGCAGCGGAGTCGTCAAAAGCTGCAGACTATCCGGAAGAAGAAAATCGTCACTGTCGATGAATAGAATATAGTTTCCTCTTGCAATCTCCAAACCGCTGTTGCGGGCAGCAGAAAGACCTCTGTTTTTTTCATGACGGATGATCCTGTACTGCTCCCGGCGGGGCGAAGCACCGATCAATCCTGTCAGAATTTCCATACTGCGGTCCTTCCCGCAGTCATCCACAAAAATACACTCGAAGTCCTGCAACGATTGCTGATCTATGGACGAAAAACATTTTTCAATGTAAGACTCAACCTGATAAACAGGCACAATGATACTGATCAAAGGAGTCGGCTTATCCATTGAGAGCCTCCACCAGGACCTTCAGGACTTTTTCTTCCGGAACATCCATAAAACAGTTTTTCTGACATGCTGCAGTCCGGTCAACGGAACAGAATTGTGTTTTTCCCCGTGGACATTCCGGACAGCCGGAACGCAGGATCACAACATTTTGTCCGAGAGGTCCGCAGAATTCCGGGTTCGTTCCGCAGAAGATGGCGACAGTCGCGACCCCCATTGCAGCTGCAAGATGTGCCGGCCCCGTATCTCCGCTCAAACAGACTTTGGCAGAACGTAAATGCCGGAGCATCTCTTCCTGGGAACCAGTCAGAACCGTTGCATTTTTTACTCCGTTGGCAATCGTTTCACAAAGAGCCAGTTCCTTTGGAGAACCTGACACACAGATGGAATACCCTTTTTCCGACAATGCTTCTGCGATCCGGCGGTATTTTTCTGCCGGATACTCTTTTGCTTTCCATCCGACACCGGGAAAGATCATCACATCTATTCCTGTACTCACCGGATTAAAAACTTGCGGAACAATCTGCGGGAACGGGAGTTCTTTGTTGATCAGAGGGGTATAAAGCTGCATGGGTCTGCGGGAAAGATGAATTCCATATTCCGCATGACAGCGGTAGGTATAGAGTTGCGAAAAACGCCCGAGATGATCATAACCGATCCGGTGTTTTGCTCCGGTCAAAGCGGAAAAAACGGCTGAAAAAGGTGTTTCTGTGAAATCGATCAAAAGTTCCGGCTCAAGCTGTTTCATCTTTTGCAAATCTTTTTTCCACTGAGATTTATCAAAAGATTCCCGGCGGCAGTCACTGATAACATGAGACGTCAGATGAATATTCTCTTCCGGCAGAATTCCCTGAAACAGAAACTTGGAAAATGGCTTGGTCAACACATGGATCTCTGCGTTCGGAAACTTTTTCTGTAAAGCCGGGATCCCCTGCAAATCCCAGAAAGTATCGCCGATCCATTTGCACATGACAAGCAGGATTTTCCGTGGCTGCTCCGGAGGCAGAATATCTGTTTTATATTTTTTCTGCTGTAAATACAACAGGAAAAACATGAGTTTCTGTGCTGCAATTTTCACAATAACAATCCTTTCTGACTCAACTATATCATACGATGAAAAAAAATCAAGTCAAAATCTTTTTTCTCAGTAGAAAAAAATCTTGACATTTTCGATTTTTCTGATAAATTAAATTGAGAAAGAACGAGATCCTAAATGAGGTATTGCTATGAATAAAAGAATTCAAACCCGCAAAGTGAAAGTCGGCAGCGTTGAAATAGGCGGCGGAGCTCCGGTTTCCATACAGTCTATGTGCAATGTTCCGACCTTTGATGCAGCGGCAGTTCTTGCACAGACACAGACTCTTGCCAATGCCGGGTGTCAGATCACCCGCTGCGCCATTCCGGATCAGGCGGCTCTGGATGCCCTCCCCGAAATCCTTGCCAAGACACCGATCCCCATTGTAGCAGATATCCATTTTGATTATAGACTTGCGCTCGGAGCAATCGCAGCAGGAATCCACGCTGTCCGGATCAACCCGGGAAATATCGGTTCTTCCGACCGTGTTCAGAAGGTTGCAGAAGCCGCAGGAGAAGCCGGGATCCCCATCCGTGTCGGCGCAAACTCCGGAAGTCTGCCGAAAGGCCTGTACGAATCCAAGCTCAACGCCGGATCATCCCCGGAAGATGCCATGGCGGAAGCACTGGCAGATGCAGCACTTGGGCAAGCCGCCATGCTGGAACAATTCGGATTCCGGGATATCGTTGTCTCTTTGAAATCAAGTTCCCCCTTTGCAACAGTTCTTGCCTGTCGGGCCTTTGCCCAGCGGTCGGATCTGCCTCAGCATATCGGCGTTACAGAAGCGGGGATCCCCGCACACGGAGTCGTCAAATCAGCAGTCGGGATCGGAACTCTGCTCATGGAAGGGATCGGCGACACCATGCGTGTCAGTCTGACATCTGACCCCATTCAGGAGATTCAGACTGCGATTTCCATTCTGGAAGCCTGCGGGTTCAGAAAAGCACAGCCGGAACTGGTCTCCTGTCCGACTTGCGGCAGAACCAAAATCAATCTGGAAGCGATCGCAACTGAAATCAATGACTTTATCAACGCACTCAAAGCGCAGGGAAAAACGATCAACTTGCAGAAAGTTGCCGTAATGGGCTGTATCGTTAATGGTCCCGGAGAAGCCTCCCACGCCGATATCGGTTTGGCAGGCGGTGACGGAAAAGCTGCCATTTTCTCCAAAGGAAACGTCATCGCAACCCTTCCGGAACGGGAAGCCGTTCAGTTCCTCAAACAGGAAATTGAAAAAAAAGCAAAATTTTCTAAATAATAAACAATATTTAACTATTTTTAACGTTTTATGGTCAGAAAGTGGTAATCTGAAACATAAAACAGGAGGTTTACTATGAAAAAGATTATTTTAACACTTATTATCGCATGTGGAGTGATTGCAACATTCACCGGATGTCATGAACATCACCGCCATGCAGTGCGGCATCATGACAGACAGCACAACCGGTACGAAAAGCGTCCTGAAAAACGCCCGGTAAAACCGGCACCCCGTCATCACAACCAGAAAAATGATCACCGCCGCTGATTCAGGGCAAAAAGAATGAAAAAAGAAAAAGTTATGGAGGTTTACTATGAAAAAGATCATATTGACAATAGCACTCGTCGGAGGTACGATTTTTGCAGCACAAGCCGGTTACTACGGACCGCGTCCTGAACCACCGAGACGGCATCACCAGCCTCCGCCGCCGAAGAAGATCGTTGTGAAGCCCGCTCCAAAACCGGCACATAA
>SUVT01000006.1 GCA_015061845.1 Lentisphaerota bacterium | reverse complement strand
TCCGGTGCCGACAGCATCGAACTTTGTCATGTCAGCACAGGTATAATACTGATACTTCGGACGCAGGGTTTCCGGCATTTCGATATACTCGATCTGTACCGGTTTTCCCATAGCTTTGAAAACAGCCTCCGCAAGAGAGTTCCAGGTTTCGGCCCTGCCGCTGCCGATATTATAAATTCCGGTCGCTTTCTTTTCCAGCAGACCGAGAACCATGTTGACAGCATCTTCCACATAGATGAAATCGCGCTTCTGTCCGCCGTCGCTGTACTCCGGTTTATAGGATTTGAACAGACAGACTTTTCCGCTTTCGCTGATCTGTTCAAAACAGCGGATCACCATGCTGCGCATATTGTTTTTGTGTTTTTCATAAGGTCCGAACACGTTGGTGAACTTCACTCCGGTGATTTTATCAAGCAGATTGTTCCGTCTTGCCCAGAGATCGAAAAGCTGTTTGGAGTAGCCGTACATATTCAGCGGACGGAGTTCCTGAATAGCGGATTCATCATCTTTATACCCGCATTCGCCGCCGCCATAGGTTGCAGCACTGGAAGCGTAAAGGAACTGAATTCCATTTTTAACGCAGAATTCAGCCATTTCTTTTGTATAGTTGTAGTTATTATCAATCAGATAAGAGGCATCGGTTTCTGTGGTGGAAGAGCAAGCTCCCATGTGGATCATCACATTTGCAGAGACCTCATCAGCTTTTACAGCGTTCCGGAAGACATCCCGTTCCATATAATCGGCAAAAGAAGATTCCCGGAGATTCTTCCATTTTTCAGAAGAGGAAAGATGATCGACGGTAAGAATATCGGTAATTCCTCTGCGGTTCAATTCTCTGACGATAGCCCCACCGATCAGCCCTGCGGCACCGGTAACGATATATTGATAATGTTTTTTCATTTTTTTGCTCCTGAAAAAAGTTTACGAAAACATACGGTACAATAGCATGTTATTATTGATTTTTCAACCTGATTTTGAAGAAAATCAGAACAGATCCGGCTGAGAATCTTTTTTCTTTCCTCTTTTCGGTGCTTCAATGGGCTTTGTCAGACCGAGAACTGACCATGCTTTATCTGCTGCAACTCTTCCCTGGGGAGTACGGAGCAGGTAGCCTTCCTGAATCAAGTAGGGTTCATAAACATCTTCAATGGTGTCCGCTTCTTCCCCGACGGCAACCGCAAGAGAGTTGATCCCCACTGGTCCGCCGCGGAATTTCATGGTGATGGTCTCAAGGATCCGTTTATCCATTTCATCCAAACCGGAATCGTCGATATCAAGCATGGTAAGAGCTTCTGATGCAACATCTTTGGTAATGCTGCCTGCATGACGGACTTGAGCGAAGTCTCTTGTCCAGCGCAGAAGATTGTTGGCAATACGCGGGGTTCCACGGCTCCGGGCGGCAATTTCCAAAGCTCCGGCAGCTTCGATTTCAGTATCAAGGATCCCGGCAGAACGCTGCACGATCGCCTGCAGGTCTTCTGCTGCATAATAATCAAGCCGTAAAGCAAGTTCAAAACGTGACCGCAGCGGAGAAGACAGCAAGCCCTGTCTGGTAGTTGCACCGATCAGAGTAAACTTCGGAATATTCAGCCGGACAGAACGTGCACCCGGCCCCTGGTCGATCATGATATCAATGAAGAAATCTTCCATTGCGCTGTAAAGATACTCTTCGACGGTGATGTTCAGACGGTGGATTTCATCAATAAAAAGGATATCTCCTTCTTCAAGAGAAGTGAGCAGACCGGCGAGGTCTCCGGGTTTTTCGATCACCGGACCGCTGGTTGTTTTGATATTTGCGCCTTTTTCCTTTGCGATGATGTATGCTAGCGTTGTTTTTCCCAATCCCGGAGGACCGCTGAGGAGCAGATGACCAAGCGGTTCACCGCGTCTTTTTGCGGCTTCAACATAGATTTCCAGCCGGTCTTTTGTCTTTTTTTGTCCGGGAAAGGACTGAAAAGACTGCGGTCTGAGGGTTTCTTCAGCCTCAAAATCGCGTTTATTCATAGTAGAAGTTAAAAATCTTTCATTAGGCATTTTGCATTTTCCATGTTTGGTGTTATATTATGTCATAATAATAAGTAAAGTATATCTTTTCCGTGAAAAGTCAACCTTTAAACAAAAATTTAAGGAGAGAAAATGTCTTGTAGCAAGTCTTTGAAGCTGGCAGCAGACACAGTCCGCCTGCTTTCCGCTGAATGTGTGCAGAAAGCCAAATCCGGCCATCCCGGTATGCCTATGGGAACCGCAGATGTTGCATTCACCCTCTGGTACAACCACATGAAACACAACCCGAAGAACCCCCAGTGGCTCGGTCGTGACCGCTTCGTCCTCTCCGCAGGACACGGTTCCATGCTGATCTACAGCCTTCTTCACCTCTTCGGCTATGGTCTGACCATGGACGATCTGAAGCAGTTCCGTCAGTGGGAAAGCTTGACCCCCGGACATCCGGAATACGGTCACACCCGCGGTGTTGAAGTCACCACCGGTCCCCTCGGAACAGGTTTTGCTTCCGGTATCGGTATGGCTGTCGCTGCAAAGCGTTTCGGCGCAGTGACCGGTCTCGCTGATGCAGGACTTCTCGATGGAAAGATCTACATCATCGCCGGTGACGGTTGTATGATGGAAGGTGTCACCCACGAAGCAGCATCTTTCGCCGGCAACCAGAAACTTGACAACGTTGTTGTTTTCTATGATGACAACCGCATCTCCATCGAAGGCGATACCGCCATCACCTTCACCGAAAACACCGCTCTCCGTTTTGAAGCATACGGCTGGCGCGTCCTCCGCATCAAAAATGCAAACGATGTTGCAGAAGTTGATGCAGTTCTCGCTCAGGCTAAAGTTTCCGACGGCAGACCGACATTTGTCGTTTGCACAAGCGTGATCGGATTCGGTTCTCCCGCTAAGGCCGGCAAAGCAAACTCCCACGGTGAACCCCTCGGAGTTGACGAACTTGCAGCCACCAAGAAGAATCTCGGATTCCCCGAAACTGAATTCTACATTCCCGCAGAAGTCTCCGAAATGGTCAACGCACGCGTTGCCGAACTGGAAAAAGAAGCTGCTGCATGGGATGCAAAATATCAGGCATTCGTCGAAGCAAATCCCGAAAAGGCAAAGCTCATCGCAGCTCTGCTGAACAAAGAACTTCCCGCAGACCTGGAAGCTCAGCTCGCAGCTGCAGCACCTGTCGAAAAGCCGGTCGCAACCCGCGCTTCCAGCGGAACCGTTCTCCAGAAACTTGCAGAACTCATGCCCTCTCTCTTCGGCGGATCTGCTGACCTTTCTCCCTCCACCAAGACTGACATTAAGAATGCAGGCAGCTTCTCCGCTGACAACCGCGAAGGCCGCAACCTCCATTACGGTGTCCGTGAAATGGCTATGGGATGCATGGGCAACGGTATCGCTCTCTATGGCGGATTCGTTCCCTACACCAGCACATTCTTCGTGTTCTCCGACTTCATGAAGCCTGCCGTCCGTCTGGCATGTCTCCAGAAGATCCCCTCAATCTACGTCTTCACCCACGACAGCTTCTATGTCGGCGAAGATGGACCCACCCATGAACCCATCGAACAGCTCGCTATGCTCCGCACCATCCCCGGCATGACCGTTCTCCGTCCTGCTGAAGCAAATGAATGTGCCGCTGCATGGGCTTATGCTGCCCGCGCAACCACACCGGTCGCTCTGATCCTGACCCGTCAGGACCTCGCTCCGTACTCCGCAGAAACTGCAAAACGCATTGACATCTCCAAGGGTGCTTATGTTGTTGATTGCGAAGATGGTTTTGAATACGTCCTCATCGCAACCGGTTCTGAAGTCAACCTGGCTCTCGAAGCTGCAAAACTGCTCCGCGCAGAAGGCAAGAAAGTCCGTGTTGTTTCCATGCCCTCCAGAGAACTCTTCCTGGCTCAGAGCAAGGAATATCAGGAATCCGTCATTCCCACATGCCCCTGCAAGAAGCGCGTGACCATCGAAGCCGCTTCCACCTTCGGCTGGGAAAAATTTGCAGGCGACAATGGTCTCTGCATCGGTCTGGATCACTTCGGTGCTTCCGCTCCGTACAAAGTCCTCGCTGAAAAATTCGGTTTCACACCGCAGGCTGTCGCTGACAAGATCAAAGCATTCTTTGCTTAATCTGCTGTCGGTTTCGACATTCAACACCCCTGATGCTTCGGCTGATGGGGTGTTTTTTTGTGAAAAATATGCTAAGGCATATTGACTTTATTCTTTTCTGTGATAAAATATTTATAAACCAGAAAATATTTTGAATAACAATCAAAGATGATGGGAGGTCTATCAATGAAAAGATTTTTTCTGTTAGTTTTTCTTCTCGCCGTATCAAGCGTATTTGCAGTTACCCCTGCGGAAGTTGCTGCATATCGCAAAGCCGCTGAACAAGGAGATGCAAAAGCGCAAAATAGTTTAGGTGTTTGCTATCGTTTCGGCTATGGAGTTCAAAAGGATTTGGCACAGGCGGTGTTCTGGTATCGCAAAGCCGCTGATCAAGGACATACACAAGCGCAAAATAATTTAGGTGTTTGCTATAGTTTCGGCTATGGAGTTCAAAAGGATTTGAAACAGGCGGTGTTCTGGTATCGCAAAGCCGCTGAACAAGGAGATGCAAAAGCTCAATATAATTTAGGTGTTTGCTATGAGAACGGCTATGGAGTTCAAAAGGATTTCACACAGGCGGTGTTCTGGTATCGCAAAGCCGCGAATCAAGGATCTGCAGATGCACAACATAATTTAGGTGTTTGCTATTATAATGCCAAGGGAGTTCAAAAGGATTTGACACAGGCGGTATTCTGGTATCGCAAAGCCGCTGATCAAGGAGATGCAGCGGCGCAATGTAATTTAGGTGTTTGCTATTATTGGGGCAATGGAGTTCAAAAGGATTTGAAACAGGCGGTGTTCTGGTATCGCAAAGCCGCTGATCAAGGATCTGCAAATGCGCAAAATAATTTAGGTTTTTGCTATAATTGGGGCTATGGTGTTCAAAAGGATTTAACACAGGCGGTGTTCTGGTATCGCAAAGCCGCGAATCAAGGACATCCTAAAGCACGTGAAGCATTAAAGAAATTAAAAGTTTCACAATAAATATTTGTCGGTTTTCGACATTCAACACCCCTGATGCTTCGGCTGATGGGGTGTTTTTTTTGAAAAAATGTCAAGTTCTATTGATTTTTTTCATTTTCTGCTGTAAATTATAAGCCGGAAATATTTTATACAGCAATCAAAAAAAGATGGGAGGTCTATCTATGAAAAAGATTTTTCTGTTTGTTTTACTTCTTTTCGTATCAAGTGTATTTGCAGTCCCCCCTGCGGAAGTTGCTGCATATCGCAAAGCCGCGGAACAAGGAGATGCAAAAGCGCAATTTAATTTAGGTCAGTGCTATTATTTTGGCAAAGGAGTTCAAAAGGATTTGATACAGGCGGTGTTCTGGTGGAGAAAAGCCGCTGATCAAGGAGATGCAAAAGCGCAATATAATTTAGGCGTTTGCTATTATTTTGGCAATGGAGTTCAAAAGGATTTGACACAGGCGGTGTTCTGGTGGAGAAAAGCCGCTGATCAAGGACATGCCCAAGCGCAATATAATTTAGGTCAGTGCTATAGAATTGGCAATGGAGTTCAAAAGGATTTGACACAGGCGGTGTTCTGGTATCGCAAAGCCGCTGATCAAGGACATGCCAAAGCGCAATGTAATTTAGGCGTTTGCTATTATTTGGGCTATGGTGTTCAAAAAGATTTGACACAGGCGGTGTTTTGGTTGAGAAAAGCCGCTGATCAAGGAGATGCACAAGCGCAGGAAACATTAAAAATATTGAATGTTTCAAAATAAACATTCGTCGGTTTCGACATTCAACGCCCCTGATGCTTCGGCTGACGGGGTGTTTTTTTTGTAAAAAAAATTATGAGAGACGTTAGAAGTCTCTCATAATTTGATCTTTTGATCAGTACTATTGCTTGATCACTTTTTCAAGTAGATCAAACGGATATCACCACGGGGAACATTCAGTTTCAGGTTTTGTCCCTGCGGTTTGAGATCTTTCTTTTCTCTCAGATCTTTCATGACAGAAGGTGCAAAGGGAAGTTTTACTGTCGTTTCCGGATTTGCACGGTCGTAGTTCCCGATCAGAAGAATTGCTTCATTACCTTTGACCGTAATAGAGTAGACCATCTTCTTATTGCTTCCGGTGATATCCTGCGGAATTCCGTCAAGGATCAGGTCTTCATGATCCTGAATTGCTGCCATCGCTTTTGCATGATAGTAAAAATCCAGAGGCGTGTCGAAGCTGTTGAAGTCAAAGTAGGTGATTCCGCCTGCGCCGTTGACGAGAGCTTCCAGAACCATCTGCTCCACTTTGTGGGGTTCAAATTCACCATAGGTCCCAGCTGTAAGGTAGGGCATGATATCTTTATTTTTCATCAGCTTGTAGTTGGCAAGGATTCTGTGGTGAACATCGACAGCACGACCGACGACGTACAGACTGGGCTGAGCCTGATCAAAATATGCCGGATAAGAAGTTTTCCAATCTTCGATGTAATAGAATCTCTTGAATGCTTCTCTGGCATAAGAACCGATTTTCGGCACAGGAATACCCGCTTCTTTTGCGCCGTCAACGACAGCTTTTTTCAGAGCCGCATTGGTTTCATCGCCCATTTTGAGAAGATAATCATTGACACTCAGCCCGGTGCGTTTCATCCCTTCCTGACAGCGGGTGCAATGGGGAGCTGTGCTGTGGGCTCTTGTCCATGTTTCAATATCCCAGTAGACATAATCCGGCTTGGTCAGGATCACGTTTTTCTTGATCCGTTCCATCTCCTGTTTGAACAGTGGTCCGCGGTAGGAGGGACAGAGGGTAAGAGTTTTCTGTCCGGGAATCGTACAGTTGATTTCCGGATGTTTCTTGACATGCCGGTGCATTTCATGATAGGGGGAATCGTTCATGATGATGGGATAACCGGCAGCTCTGGTCTGTTCCATCAATTTGATACGATGAGCCATCATATTTTTGTTTGTCCAGTTTCTGGGGAACATTGTCACGATATTGAATCCGAGTTTCCGCCAGACATTGAAGTAGTCGGGCCACATGGGGATCACGGCATCGGAAAGCCATGCAAGACTGAGCTGCAGACGTTTGAACGGTTTGACTTCAGGCACTGTAACTGTCCGGAGCGGAAGAGTTGTTTTGAACTGGTCGACACCGCCGGAACGGGCATAGATGGTGATTTTTCCGTTCACATTGCCATTGGCTTTGATGAAGAAAAACGGATGATGGATCCTCTGTCCGGGCTTACTGATCTTATTCAAGGGAAGAACATACTTCGTGCTTGCAGGGTAGGGCTGTCCTTTGGCATTGTAAACGGTCACGCCTTGGGGAACTTCCAGAACATAATCAATATCTTTATGGAAGTTTTCAGCTGTCCGCATATCAACGACTCTCAACCACTGAGCTGCAGCGATACCGTTCAGCAGAACGATTTCCTGAAGCCGCGGACGGATGATCAACCCGGACATGGGAATTTCAATGCCGGGATTCTGATAAGCATTGTTGAATCCGGCAGATTTTTTCTCCGCTTTCAGACAGACCATTTCATCAGAGAAAACGGCTCCTGTCGTACCTTTGATATTAAGGATAACAAACCGTGCATCAGCATTGACGCCGATTTCAAAGGGATAGCAGCGGGTGTTCGGATGTTCGGCATCTTCGGGAAGATAATAGTAGTTTTTCCAGTCACACTGATCCTGTTCGTTCGGTGCAAGTTTTTCCATGGAAGCTGCCTGATGGTAAATTTTACCGTCTTTTGAGACAAATGCCTGGAACTGCTTCGGGAACTTGAAGTTTCCATTCGTTCCGCCCAGCAGACGGATCACGAGTTTATCCACCGACTGAACTTTTCCAAGATCCATGCGGATGTAAATATCATTCCCGGTATTGTACCAACCGACAGAACTTTTTTCAAACCAGACTCTGTCATCGGTTCTGGGGGAAAGTTTTCCGTTTGTCAGGTCTGAGGGATCGGTATCACCTTTCCGGGTATGAACATATTCCGGTTTCGGTGCATAGAGCAGTTTCCGGTTCAGGATGAGGTTGATGCCTTTGGAACGTTCCAGCCAGAGCTTCCGGTCATCGCGGACCTGATTGTTTGCGGCATCAAGGACTGACTCATCAAGCAGGTTTCCAGTTGAAATTTCCACAGGGTAGGGGAGCTTGTAATAGCAGTTCGTCAGATTGATCTTGGCAGAGGCGTAAATCTCATACTTTTTCGTTTTGGAAGAGCTGAAAGAAATGGCATTTTTATCGACAGTAAAAGTCGCTTCGTAGGTGGCAGGCGCAACTTTTTTCAGCTTGATCGACGAATCTTTATTGAACTGGTAAGGCAGAAATTTCGGATTGAGGGAAAATCTGACTTCCGGAGTGATCGCAAGATCTTTTGCCAGTCTCAACTGGATTTTCAGTTTGCTGCCGACCTTGACAGTATCACCCTCAAGCAACGTGACAACTGGTGCATTCAGGGGCGTTTTTGTCGCCCGGACTTCCTTGAAATCACACCAGGGTCCGACATCTGCGTTACGGATCCCGTTCAGCGCAAGAGTCAGCACGAAGCCGTTTCTGTTCAACGCATGATTCGGCATTTTGAAGGTGTTGTAACCTGTATAAAGCCGCCCGAATGCGCCGCCGTTTCTGCTGGCGTTCCCGCATTGCGGGTTAGCTGTTGCGGATTCCATTTCACCAACGACCACCTGCAGATACTGGTCTGCTGTCACTTTCGGAAAAGAATGTGCAATGTGTCCCCAGAATTTGTTTTTGTTGGTTTTCACTCTGAGCCTGACAGCATCCGGTGTGCTTTCCTGAATGATGTCATAACTTTTCCATTTGTCAGAAACCGGCAGGACATAATCTGCGGCAGTGACAAGGGCTGCACTCAATAATGAGAACAGAAAAACTTGTGGTTTCATAATGATACCTCCTTTATAACAGTTCAAATTGAATATTTTGTTTCAGTTTTGCAGAATCAGATTCCGGGATATACTCCGGAGAGAGCAACCGGTACATTGGTTTTTCCGGATCCAGCAGCATACGGACGGCATTTTCACCGACTTTGAAACCATCGATCATTCCGGCTGATGGCGTTTTATCCAGAAAATTCATTTGCGGATTGAATCTTACAACTTCACATTTCAAGTTTTCCGGGATATTGATGATACTCCGGAAATCTGATCCGGAAAGAGAGCGGACATAACTTGCATCATAAATCAAGCCATCGGCGTTAAACCGTCTTATTGAATCCAGTTCTTCTGCTGTCAATCGGAATTTTCCGTTCTCCATAGCCAGAAGGCATCCGCTCATTTTTCTCTGTTCCAGTTCCAATTCATAGAAATGACATGTAATGGATTGTAAAACCGGTTTTATACCGCAAAAAGCAATTCTACGGCAGCCGGAATCATAAAGCCGCTGGAAAGCATTATGCACCATCTCCTGAACATTGCAGTCAAGGATCTGAAAATCTCTGATAGAGTCATCTTCAGGCGTAAATTGAAGCAACTGTCTGTCAATCAGCAAAGTCCTGCAGTTCCGTTCCCGGAGAAACGGAAAAATCCTGTAAAACCAGTTGCTGACTGCGACAACAAGGCTTTCTTCAGAGAGATGTTCTATTGCAGAAAAGTCAATATGATCTTTGGAGTTATCCGGAGAAACAGCGATCAGTTCGATCCCGATCCCCATTTTCCGGGCTGTTTCAGCGGCTCCGGAAATAATATTTTGTAATTCTGCAGGTAAGTTCATTGCACAGGGCAGCAGGATCGTGACGATCTGCCGGGATGTTTTCTTCCGGGCAACAAAAGACCCGAGCCCGCGTTTCCGGTTCAGAAAACCTTCTTTCGCAAGTTCCGTGATAACCTTGTTGACGGTCATCCGGGAAACACCGAAAAATTCAGCTAAATGCAATTCGTTCGGGATCCGTTCCCCCGGACGCATGGCAGAAATCTGCTCCAGCAATTCTTTCCGGATTTTTTCATGATGCGTCATATTCAAACCACCTCATAACGGTAAAATGCCCAACTTCCGCGGTCAAGTCCGCTGAAACAATATTTGCCATCCCCGTCCGGAACAAGAAGAGAATCTTTTCCCCGATAAAGTCCCGTCAGACGAAGCTGTTTTCCTGCAGGAACGTTCTTCAGTTCAAAATCAAAATGATCTTCAGCAGAATTCTTTTCCCGGAATACTGTCAGATATCCATCCTGTGCGGAACAGATACATTGCAAACCTGTCCATACTGTTCCATCCGGTTGATAACCAATGGGATAAACATACCCGGAAAGAATTTTCTCCCGATGCTGTTTGTAAACGGAAATGACATCTTTCACAAGTTTCCGTTCCTCCTCTGTAAAACGGCGTGTTTCCAGAAAGAAGAGAGGATTTCCCATCAGCGCAATCCCGCAGGCATAATCCTGAGAATAACCGTTTGCTCTGGCTGATTCTGCAACTCTCTGAATGGTGATCTGAACCTGATTTAAGTTGAAATATTTACTGAGCAGCCAAGTCTGGTTCAAGGTCACTTCCGGATCATAGGCGATAAACTCTTTGAACGTTGCACCCGGTGGGGAATTTTCGCAATTCTGGAGAAAGATATTTCCATACTCCCGCCCGAAATAAAAGCCCATTCTGGGACAGACTTCTGTGATGTCCCAATTGATCCCGACCGGATCTTCCGCTCCGTCAACGATAGTTTTTGCAAAAGCAAGAGTTTCATCCAGCTGTTTCCGTTTGGAGAAATTGAGAAAATCCAGCTTGATCCTGCGAAAACCGCCGTCACGGATATTTTTCAGGAGCTGTTCTGCCGTAATAAAGTCAGGCGGAGCCCACAATCCAAGCTGCATATTCAACTCAGCAGCTCGCTTTTTCACTGCTGACCATCCATGGGGAAACCCTTTTTCTGAGGGCTTCCAGTCACAATTCTGAAAATCTGCTGTGCCGGGATCAAATTGCCAGCCGTCATCTATCTGGAGAAGATCGATTCCGAGATCAGCACAGCTTTCCAGTTCAGCGAGAACATTCTCTTCCACGGCAGCCAATCTGGACAAAGGTCCGTCTCCACGGGAACCCCATGTGTTCATGGCAATAAACATGTCCCGATCTTTACGGAACGGATAGCGGGCACGGTCAAACTCTTTCAATGCCTGAACCGCTCCGAACGCTCCATTCTGAAACGGGATCATCCAGTTTGCCCACGCCGTATGATAATCGTTTCCTGCCAGCCAGTGGGGAGAACCATCGGAAAAACCAAGACCGGTTGAAACAACTTTATCATGGAAAAGGATAAACTCTCCGGTTGAGATCCCCGGACTGTTTGCACATTTATGGGATTCTTTTATAAGGATAAATCCGTTTTTCTGGGCATCTTCAAAAATGATCCCGTTGCAGTTCCCGACAGATTCCCGTCCATGAACCGGATGTGCCTCCCGGCAGGATTCTGTAAGGATCGGTGTATCCAGATAATAGCGGTGCTGGGAATCATTATTGAACCCGAACGCCAGATATTTGTAATTTTCCGGTTTGAAAGGAACAGTTTCGGAGTAACCGGAAACAAATTGCGGAATCGCATTGCGTTCCGGTGACCGTTCCATTGCAGGAATTTCCGTTTCATGCTTCAGGCTGATCAACGTTCTCATGCCGGAGATACCGGGATAACAGGAAATCTCATGTTTAAGGAATATTCCGGATTCTTTATAATGAAAAACAGAAGTTATACAGACTTTATTTGAGTTGCCGCAGCACTCCACCGAAACCAGCTCTGCAGTGCCGGAACAGGCAGTAATTTCCCAATCAGCCGAGCCGGAAGTCTCAAAAGAGTATTCTTCCGGCATCCGGAATCCGGTATAAACAGTTTTCCAGCCATTGTTCAAACGCCAGAACCTGACAAATCCGGCATTTTTCAGGGTGAGAAACTCTCCATCAAATGCGGCTTCAGTATCTGCGTTGATAAAATGAAAAGGAGGTGTCATCTGTTATCTCTTTCCGGCTTTGAAATCATTCTGCAGGAAATCACGGACCAAATCACATTCCGGCTGACACTTTGCCACTTCACGATCGCCCATGAGAACGAGATCATGGATTTTTCCTTCTGCAAGATATTTTCTGGCGCGCTTGAGCTGAATGTCAAGGAACTCAAAACTGTTCGGATTGGCTGATGCAAAGTAATCGTAGATAAAGATTCCCAGCATGATTTCCTTTCCGGGGAACGCTGCACGGCATTTTTCAATATCAAGATCAAGGTTCGGAAGATTATAATTCAAACCGACCCACAAATTGACTGCATCTACATAAGGTTCAATGAGTTGGATAAACGGAGAATCAAGTTCATGTGTATAAACAACGGAGTAAAGTTTCAGGTCAGGATTGTGTTTTTTCAGATTGGCATAAATTGTCTTGACTTCTTTCAAAGAAACATTTCTGCCATAATTCCCCACAAGGTCATCGATCATCCCGCCTTTGATATTCGGGTACTTCAAAGAAAGTTCACTCAACAGTTCGGCAGTCTCTGCATCGGAACCGCAGACAACTCCCGGAGAACGGTTGATTTCAGAAAGCTGACAGATCAGTTTTTTTGCAGAACTGTGAAGTTTGATTGCATTCTCATCGGTGGGACCATACATGTAAACGATGTTTTCCAATCCGAAATATTCTGCACCGTCGACGGCACAGTCCGGTTTATCGGAACCGCCCCAATAGGGTGTGGGACCGCCCCAGATCCAAGTATTTTCTCTGGAAAAATGGGAAGGACCTTTTTTATCCATCAGACGGAAACAATCAGAAATGGATTTCATCAACTGTTTATGAGCGCGCAGAAGCTGATCTTTCTTTGCTTGCGGAACTGCTTTTCCGGCTTTTTCAAGTTTGCGGATCTCTGCCGCTGCCAGTTCTGCCTTGCGCCCCAGAGCTTTTTCTTTATTCAGTGCATCTTTCAAATTTGCCATGATGTCCTCCTGTTTTTTTGCTTTGTATATACATATACTTCTTTTTTTTCAGATTGCAAGCGAATCCGGGTATTTTTTTCATCTTTTTTATTGAAAAATATTATTCCGGCATTATATTAACTCAAACAATAAAGGAGAAATCACGATGTTCGGTTATAACTCTTTGATTAAAAATATAAAAGCAGGAAAAACAACGTTCGTTTCTGTTGACGGAGCGACATGCAGACTTTCAGAAGCGGAAGGCTTTTGTCAGTTTGAAACCGGTTGTACAGGGGTCTTGAATGGCGTGCTGAACTTTACTCTCTATCTGACAAAATGTTCCGGCGGATCAGTTATGTCTCTTTCCTTCTCCGCAGTCAATGGAAAAAAGGTCAGAGTTGGAGACATCACACTTCTTGATTTTGCAGAGCAGAAGAGCGAACCTGCACCGGATCGGGCTGTTTATTGCTTTCAGGATTCTCTCTTCGATCAATATGTAAAAAAAGCCTCCGACAATGGCGGAGTACATCAGACAAAACCGATGTGTCTTGTTTATGATCTTGTCCGGAAAGAAAGTTTCTTCGCAGCGCAACAGACCTTTGACAAGAACCTTTTTGAGTTCGACCTTGTGTTTAATAAATCGGATTCTGTGTTAAAATCACTGGTATGCCGTATTCCTGACAGCAGTTATGTTGCAGGAGAAGAGACAGTTTCCACCGATCAGCTGTTTCTGAAAGCTCCCGGTTCAGAACGCCCCTATGATATTCTGTGCAGCTGGGGCGACAGGGTCAGGGATTACTATAAAGTCGAACTGCCTGAAAAAATCGTTGCGGGATTCATTACCGGACTTCTTGTCAGCCCGAAAGCAGAAATCTCTACCAGTCAGATCAGACGTCAGTTGAGCAGTTCCCGAGTAGCTCCGTTGCGTGCTCTCGGCATGGATTATCTCTGGATCAGTCTTGATAATTTGAAAAAGACTCTTCCGGGCAACTGGCTTTATCCCAACGATAAAAAATTCCCGGAAGGGTTGGTAAACTTCCTGCGGGAAGTGGAGGAAAAAGGAGTTCACCCCGGATTCTGGATCGGACTCTTTCAGATGTGTGAAAGCACGGAGGATTTTGAGAAAGCAAAGTCCTTCCTGATCCGCAATGCTGACGGAGAACTCTCTTCCAGAGGGGAGTGGTCGTGGGAAGCAACGATGATCGACGGACACTTCCCGGCACAATACTCTCTTGATCCGGGAAAACAGGAGAGCCTTGATTACATCGGCAATGTGTTCTCTACTTATGCCGACTGGGGAATCCGCTATCACATGGTAGATTTTCTTGATACCGGACTTTATCATAAAGATGATGCAAAAGTTGGATATGACCGCGAATCATACATGAAGTTCATGCGGTCAATCAAAAAATATTGCCATCCGGAAACACAGCTGCTTGCTGCGACTGGAGCTTCCCTTTCAATGGTCGGAGCCGTTCAGACAAGCCGTGTCGGTTTGGATTACGGGGAAGGGCGGCCTCTGGAAAAATTCTATCCATCCTATCCCGCAACCTATGTGATCAACGGATCTTTCGGCAGTATGGGTTCCCCCAACCGGAACGCTGTAAACAACCTTGCCATGTGGTCTTTTGCCCACGGAAGATTCTTCCAGTGCAACAGCAATATGATGACTGTTGACAAGCCGATCCCGCTGAATGAAGCGCAGATCAGTACAACGCTTTTCGGAATTTCCCCCAGTCCGGTTTTCTTCGGTGATGATATGGATCGGATGTCTCCGGATCGTTTGTCTCTGATCAAAAAAGTTCTTCCCCGCTGTCCGGGTATGCCGGAACCGGTAGATCTTTTCCGGCGTTTCGATACGGAGAATAATTTCATCAGAACCTTTGTTCTCAAGGTTGAAAAGCCCTGGGCAACATGGTATGTCTGTGCGATTTTCAATCTCAACAACTCTTATCGGACGATTGAATTTACTCCGGAAGAATGGAACCTTGATCCGGAAAAGAAGTACCGCATGTACAACTTCTGGCAGGAAACATATTGCGGAGTCGTCGATGGAAAGAGAACGGTTGAGATCCCGGCGAACTCTGCAGTCGTCTACCGCTTTGAAGAGGTCAAAAATCATCCGTGGATCCTCTCGACTGATATGCATGTCCGGCAGGGAGATTCTGAACTGGCAGATGTAAAGTGGGATGCCACAACAAGGACTCTTTCCGGAGTTGCCAAACGCTGTCCAGGTGAAGATGGCAATATTTTTATCATTGCCGATGATAGTTTTATCCCGGAAAATGCAAACCGCGGTCTGATGGTTTCCAAAACAGGGATCGATATGTCGATCATCATCAAAAAAGCCATTCATTTTGAGAATGATACAGAAGCATGGAGCATCAAGTTCGATGAGTGATTTTTATTCTGTTGAAACGCTGAAAAATGATTTAGCCACCGCCGGGATCTGTGCCGGTGATACCGTTCTGGTTCATTCCTCCATGAAAAAAATCGGGAATGTGGAAAAACGGGCAGATGGTGTTTTTTCGGCGTTGATGCAGACAATCACACGGAAAGGATTGCTGCTTTTTCCGACGTTCAGCTATGAATTCGTGACAGATGCGGCTCCGGATTTCAATGTCAGAACCACTCCGGCATGTACGGGAATCCTTCCGGAACTCTTTCGTCAGAGGAACGATGTTATCCGTTCCGTTCATCCGTTTCACTCTCTGACTGTCTGGGGCGATGATGCAAAATCATTTACCGCCGGACACGAGCAGTTTGAAACAGCTTTCGATCCGCAATCACCCTGGGGGCGTTTGTTGGAGCGCAATGCAAAAATCCTTTTGTTGGGCGTTGATCTGAACAGTGCAACATTCCTGCATCCGGTGGAACAATGGTGCGGCGTTCCGATTTTATCGGAAGCTCCGGTTTTGCGGTATATCGTTGATGAAAATGGAAACCGGACACCCCGGACTATTTTTTGGCATACCGGAGCCCATTCAGAAAATTATATCCGGGCAGAAAAACTCCTTTTGGGGCAGGGGGCTATGATACCATTTCAGTTCGGCAATGCAGATTCTTTCGTCATGGATTCCCGCAAGACACTGGAAGTCATGAAACCGGTTCTGCGGAACGATCCGGACTTTTTTGCTCATCACTGATTCAGATTTTATCCGCAGCAGCCAGATAACGTTGAAACAGTTTTCCGGCTGCAGATTTTGACTCCGGAGAACTGTCAGGAAGCGTTCTGCAATGCACCATTTCCGCAATTGCCGGCCCCATATCTGCATAAACGTTCATTGCTGTCATGCCGATGATCGCAGCTCCAAGCAGGGACGCCTCCGTGTTTTCCGGCATCAGTTTTTTCTGCGGAAAAAGTGCCGAGGCAGTCTCCCGGACAGCCGGTTCGCGACATGCCAGAGATTGCAGTACTACGGATTCATAATCCTGTCCGGTCAATTTGGAAAGCAGATCCGCTGATTGCCGCAGAGCCGCCAGAGGACCAAAAACAGTTGCTTTGCAAAGGTCTGATACAGAATGTTTTGCAGAGATTCCGCTCCAGCTTGCCGAGGGAATATAATCCATATAAGGCGCACCCCGTCCAAGCAGATACGGCAAGTAGACCGGCAGGTCATCTTTCAACTCTGCCGCACCGGCAAGGCGGAAGAACTCTTCCATCGGAAGATTCCGCTGTTTAGCTTCCCATTCGTAAGAGAATCCGCCGCCGGGAACAGAACCTAAAAAAAGATCATAGTCCGGATCGGCATGAGAAAACACAAATAATTTTCCTGGAAGATCGTGCCAGTGTCCGCGCGGTCCGGATGCCAGAAGCTGTCCGGCAGTTCCCAAAGTCAGTGACAGGACATTCCCCGAAGCTCCGCATCCCAAAGCGGCTGTTGCCAAATCTCCGGCACCGCAAACTACAGGCAAGCCTTCCGGCAAACCGGTCATTTCTGCAATTTCTTTTCTTAACGTTCCGCGGATCCCGGCAGATTCTATCACTTCCGGGAATTTTTCCGGATCAAGTCCAAGCTCCCGGATCATCTCAAAATCCCAGCACCGTTCATCGGGAAGAAACGGCATCATGCCGGAAGCATCGGAAGGATCTGTCGCAAATTTTCCGGTCAGGAGAAAACCGATATCATCTTTCGGTTGAAGGAAATATTTTGTTTTATGATAAATTTCAGGCGTTTTCTGCGCGCACTGCAGCATTTTCGGCAAAGTAAAAACCGGGGCAGGGAGGTTGCCGTATTTTTTTGCAAAATCAGGATATTTCCGGATCAGCTCCTGAGACTCAGCGGCGGCATTGTTTGCACACCAGAGAATGGCATCTGCAACGGGTTCACCATCCTCTCCGATTCCAAGAAGAGCATGCATATTCCCTGTAAGAGAGATTGCAAGCGGTTTGAATTTTTCCGTTTCTCCCGACATCTTTTTCAGAAGCCGGAGGGTTGTTTCCCGCCAGACAATGGCATCCTGAACATCCGGAGAAGCTGCCCGTTCGATCCGTTCAGAATACATTACGGGCATCTCACCCCGATCGTTGATTAAGGCAGTTTTGATCCGGCTGGTTCCGATATCGATACAAAGAATACAGCTCATCGTTTTGCTCCGGTTTTCAGGGCAGGAGATATGCCTGCTGAACAGATTCAAGTTTCATCAATTCCTCGTTCCACTCTTTTCCACCGGGAGCGTTTGAACTCAAAAATACAGGCGGTTTGATTCCGCGGGCAATCAATTTTTCAACAGAGAGAGCCGAAATCGTGTGCATGATAAAAGAACCGATGATCGTGGAAACCGGCCCCATAGGCGTTGATTCTCCGACAGTTACAGATGTATCTCCGCAAGGTACATGATTGTCGATCATGAGCAGTCCGGGAACTTTCCAGAGAGAGGCATATTTTGAGTGGTTTCCTGTCTGATCTTTGTATGCCGAAGAGGATATCGCAATCACTTTTGCCCCTTTTTTCAAGGCAGCATCAGCAACAGCAACGGGCGCACCGTTTTTGCCGGAAGTGGAAAGAACCACAAGGATATCATCTTCTTTCATACGGGAACATGCGATAATATCATTTCCCAGTGTCTCGTTATGTTCAGCGGCACTGGTCAGAAATCCCGGGGTTTGAGTGATACTCATTCCAGGCCCCCAAAGCGGACGCCAGAAACATGGTGTGTTAGCACGGTAAAACACATCTTCAGCAAGAATGGCTGAATGCGTACATCCGAAGACGTAAATCGTTTTTCCGTTTGCAAATCCCTCTGCGATCATTTCTGCTGCCTGATCCATATTTTTTTCTTCTGAAACCGCAACCTCTTTCAGAAGAGAAGAGGTCTTTTCAAGGTATTCTGTAATAAAAGATGACATTTTTGATCTCCTGTATTTTTCGGGTACTTTACAGTCAGATTCTATTTTTTTCAAGTTTTTCTCGTTTTTTTTATCCTTTTTCTGTAAAAAAATACTGAAAACTGATTGAAGAATAAAATTTTGGGTGTATATTATCCGGATGATAGTATAAAAAAGTGGAAAGGAGGAAAACTTATGAATCCATTTTATATTACTACACCGATTTATTATGTTAATGACAAACCGCACATTGGTCACTCCTACACCACCATTCTTGGCGATGTGATCTCCCGTTACCATAAGATGATGGGCGAACCCGTTTGGTTCCTGACCGGAACGGATGAACATGGTCAGAAAGTCCAGAAAGCGGCAGATGAAAAGGGAATCTCCCCCATTCAGCAGTGCGACGAAACCGTTGTCCGGTACCAGGAACTCTGGAAAAAGCTCGGGATCAATAACGATGACTTTATCCGTACAACCCAGGAACGTCACACAAAGATCGTTCAGAAAATCCTGCAGGATCTCTACGACAGAGATTTGATTTATAAGGCAGAATACAATGGACATTACTGTGTCCCCTGCGAACGGTTCTTCACAGAGAAAGATTTGGTCGATGGCAATCTATGTCCGGACTGCAAACGTCCCACTAATACCATCGTGGAATCCAACTACTTTTTCCGTATGAGCAAATATCAGGAATGGTTGATCGATTATATTCAGACTCATCCCGATTTCATTAAGCCAGCATTCCGTGCGAATGAAACCCTCGGCTTCCTCAAAAAGCCGCTGGAAGATCTTTGTATCTCCCGTCCGAAAGCACGTCTTTCCTGGGGAATCGAACTTCCCTTCGATAAGGATTATGTCTGCTACGTCTGGTTCGATGCGCTGATCAACTACATCTCCGCCATCGGATATGGTGTCAACGATGAGAACTTCCGTAAATGGTGGCCCGAATGTCATCATCTGATCGGAAAAGATATTCTGACCACACATACAGTTTACTGGCCCACAATGCTGAAAGCTATCGGCATTGAACCGCCGAAGACAATTCTGGCACACGGCTGGTGGCTCAGCGGAAGAGATAAAATGAGTAAGTCTGCCGGAAACGTGGTCAACCCCATGGATATGGCTGAAAAGTATGGCGTTGATGCTTTCCGTTACTACCTGCTCGCTGAAATGACACTCGGACAGGATTCCGGTTTTACGGAAGAATCATTCATCAACCGCTATAACTCCGATCTTGCCAATGACCTTGGAAACCTTGCAAACCGCGCCATCAAAATGACGGTCCGCAACTTCGACAGCAAGATCCCTCAGCCCGGAAAATTTGAAGAACTTGATATTGTTTTGATGAACAAGGCTCATCTTTCCATCAAGACCATGGAAAGCATGATCCGTTCCCTGCAGCCCGATAAGGGAATCGCAGAAGTCATGAACGTGATCCGTGCAACCAACCGTTACATGGAACAGACTGCTCCCTGGACACTTGCCAAGGAAGGAAATCTGGAACGTCTTGCTACGGTTCTTTATACAGCGATCGAAGTTCTGCGCATTGTCGGAGGAACCCTTTCCCCGGTCATGCCCGAAAAGATGGCGAAACTGCTCTCCTCTATCGGCGCACCGGTCGATTGTACTTTCAGCGATCTGGAATCCGCAGGAAGCTCCACTCCGGGAACACAGATCACCGATATCGACGGACTGTTCCCGCGCATCATGGTGGAAAAAGAAGCAGCACCTGCACCCGCAAAGAAACAGGAAAAAGCTCCAGTAATCAAAGAAAAGAAACCGGAACCGATCGTTCCCGAAGGTTGCATCACGATTACAGACTTCTTCAAAACAGAACTGCGCACAGCAAAAATTCTTGCTGCAGAACCGGTTCCAAAGACAGAGAAACTGTTGAAACTTCAGCTGGAAGTCGGCGAAGAACAGCGGCAGATCGTTGCCGGAATCGCGCTCTTCTATAAACCGGAAGAGTTGATCGGAAAGACTGTCGTTATCGTTGCGAACCTGATGCCCGCAAAACTGCGCGGTATCGAATCCAACGGTATGCTCCTTGCTGCCAGTGCCGGTGATAACCTCAAGCTGGTTACCATCGATGCACCCGATTTCCCCAGCGGCGCAAAGATCGGATAAAAAAAAATCGGATTTTTTTCTCAAACATGACTTGAAAAATCCGAAAAACAGACTATTGTCTACTCAAAGGGCTTTGTTTCCAAACGATGGATTCAAAGCCCCTTTCACACCCCTAAAGTAAAAAAATAATATAAAAAGAAGAACAGGAGAGAAAAAAATGAGCGCGGTAATGTACCTGAACGATGAAAATTTTGATGCAGAAACAGCTGAAGGGGTAGTCCTTGTGGACTTTTGGGCAGAATGGTGCGGTCCCTGCAAAATGCTCTCTCCGATTCTTGATGAAATCGCTGCAGAAGTTGGCGATAAAGCAAAGGTTGTCAAGGTCAATGTTGAAGAATGTCAGGCTCTTGCACAACGCTTCGCAGTCCGCAATCTCCCCTCTCTTTATGTCATGAACAACGGCGAAATCGTCAAGAATTTGCCTGGAGTTCAGAATAAAGCAGCTTTGATCAAGGCTCTCGAACTCTGATATGCAGCTGCAGCTTTCCCCTGAATTCGCTTCCATCCTGAATGGAAAAAATGTTTATTGCGGGTTCAGCGGCGGTGCAGACAGTTTAACGCTTCTCATGCTTCTTTCCGAGGCTCGGGAAGCGTTTCATTTTTCCCTGAGTGTCATCCATTTTGAACATGGTCTCAGGGGGAGGGCAGGGGTGGAAGATTCCCTTTTTTGTCAGGATTTCTGTCAAAAATCAGGGATTCCGTTCACCTGTATTTCCTTGAATGTTCCGGAACATATCAGACAGGGGGAGGGGATCGAAGCTGCTGCCAGACGTCTCCGTATGGATCACTGGAAAAAACTTCCGGAAAAATCTGTTGTCGCTTTGGGTCATAATGCCGATGATTTGACAGAAAATCTTTTTTTACGATTGATGCGCGGATCAAATGTCTCAGCCCTGACCTCTCTTTCTGAAATCAATGAAACAGAAGGAGTTGTAATTATCCGACCTCTACTTCGACACTCCAAACAACAGATAGAAGAGTACCTGAAGGGCAGGGGGCTTCAATGGAGAACCGATGCCACAAATCTGGAATCAGAATATGGCAGAAATTTTCTCCGGAATAAAATTCTTCCGGAACTGTATGCTAAATTCCCTTATGGAAAAGATGGCATTGCAAGATCCTTAAAAAACCTGCAGTCTGATGCAAAATTTATTGATGATCAGGCAATAAAATATTATCAGACAATGAAACCGGAACTTCGTGAGAGCTGGCTGAATCTGCACCAAGCGATATTTTGCCGGGTTTTCCGCTTGTTTTTGAGTGAAAAAATCGGCTCAAATGTCATTGCCGGACACCAGTTACTGACCCGTTTTGAATCAGAAATCAATCATCCGCCGGGGCAGGGGTTCTCTCAATTGATTATTACAGATCATCCGGATTATTCCCTGTATATCAGCTCAAAATCCGTCTTTTTTATCGATCTCAGAAAGATAGAACCTGTTTTTTGGGACCCGGATCACTCTAAATCCGTCGTTTTTTCAGGATATATGCTGAAAATCTGCGAAAATGACATGGGGAAGGGTGATGGTGTCAAAATTGCAGTTTTTGATAAAAAAAGCTTGAAATTCCCGTTGAAATTACGTCAAGCCCTGCCCGGAGATAAAATGACAGCCTTTGGCAGAACTACGCCGGATTCTCTCAAAAAGTACCTTTCAGAAGCCAACATCCCTGCTCCGTTACGGGATTCCTATCCAGTCCTTTGTGATGATTCAGGAGAAATTATTTGGATTCCCGGCGTGAAAAGATCTGACAAATACCCTGCCCGTGATTCTGATTTACTGACAATTTCCTTTGCCACCGTTTGATCTTCATTTCATTATAAGTTTTTATTCCACATCTTTCAAAGTCATCGGGCAGGGGACGTATTGTAAAATTCATCTCTTTTCATCCGGATTTTATTTAATGATACGGTGATAACTTTTATTCTCCGCTATTGCTGCTGATTCCTGAAATCATCACAACAGAAGGGATCGATATGCCCTATTTACAACGTCGCATAATATATATTATGTTAAGTCGTATACAAGAGTAGGGGGACTGTCATTCTTTTTTAACTCTTTATCCATAAACGTGTAACAACTGTTAAACATACTCAATGTCAATAAAATGTTAATAATTTCTGTGCATTATGTTGGAAACTTTTGCATTTATCAACAAAAATCTTGTCAACCGCTACATTTGTTCCAAAAAATGTGATTCTGATGATGTTTTATAAAGAGTATGTCCTAGAGAAGAATTAAAAATTGATGTTTATATCCCATATCAAAAATAGAAGCCGGAAAATTTGATTTTTTTCAGAAATCGTGGTATTTTACCTTATATATAAAAAGTTCACATCAACAAATCAGGAAAGGACAAAAAAATGAAACCAACACTGGTACTTTTGGCAGCCGGAATGGGAAGCCGTTACGGCGGATTGAAACAGCTCGATCCTATGGGACCGAATGGCGAAACATTGATGGATTACTCCGTTTTTGACGCTCTCCGGGCAAATTTCGGTAAAGTTGTCTTCATCATCCGTAAAGACATCGAAGAAGCGTTCAAAAAGCAGATCGGCAGCAAATATGAAAAATTTGTGCCTGTTGAATACGCTTTTCAGGACTTGAACGACCTGCCCGGCGGATTCAAAGCTCCCGAAGGAAGAGTCAAACCCTGGGGAACCGGACACGCAATTTACGCTGCGAGAAATGTTGTTAAAGGTCCTTTCGTTGTGATCAACGCTGACGATTTTTATGGTCAGGATGGCTATCAGAAACTCGCTGATTTCCTTTGCAGCAGCAAAAACAATGAATTTGCAATGTGCGGCTTCAAAATGAAGAACACCGCATCCGAAAACGGTTCCGTTTCCCGCGGTCTCTGTACCACAAATGCAGAAGGAAACCTTGTTGATGTCGTGGAACATACAAAAATCGTCAAAGAAAACGGAAAATATATCAGCAATCTTGAAGATGGCAGCCGTGTTGAAATTCCCGGAGATGCTATCGTTTCCATGAATATGTGGGGATTCCAGGACACTCTTTTCGATTATCTGGAAGAGCTTTTCACTGAGTTCCTGAAAGAAAAAGGAACAGAGCTCAAGAGTGAATTCTACATTCCGTTCGTGGTTGACTCTCTGGTCAAAGCAGGACGCTGCACAACAAAAGTTCTTGTTTCTGAATCCGCATGGTTCGGAGTCACCTACCCCGAAGATAAACCTCTGGTTCAGAGCAGTTTGCAGAAATTGATCGGCGAAAACATTTATCCAGAAAAACTTTTTTCCTGAGGTGAATTATGAAACATAATCTGAGAGAAGTCTGCTCCCATTTCACCATCTATGGTGATTTTTTCATCGGTGTTCCTTTTGGAACCGGTCACATCAACGATACCTATCAGGTTGCTTTCGATCAGGGCGGAACTGTTGTCCACTACACTGTCCAGCGGATCAACCACAATGTTTTCAAGAATCCCCCTGCCCTTATGGAAAACGTGGAACGGGTGACCGCTCACCTGACTTCCAAGAATCTGGGCAAAGGCGGCGGAAGCCGGAAAACTTTGCGTGTGATCCACACAACCGATGGCAAAAACTGCTATCAGGATCCCGATGGAAACTTCTGGCGCTGCTATGTTTTCGTTGAAAACTGCCGTACTTATGACATCCTCGAAACCGAAAAGCAGGCGTTTGAAGCAGCCCGCGCATTCGGTAAGTTCCAGGGCGAACTGGTCGATATCCCCGGCGGACGTCTCAACGAAACCATTCCCGATTTCCACAACACCCCGAAACGTCTTGCCAATCTGGAAGAAAGCATCAAGCTTGATAAGTTCGACCGTGTCAAGAATGTTCAGAAAGAAATCGACTTTGTCATGTCCCGCCGCGATGATTGCGGAATCCTTCTTGATCTTCATAATCAGGGACTTATCCCCGAACGGATCACCCACAACGATACCAAGCTGAACAATGTTCTGATCGACGATTTCACCGGCGAAGGTATCTGTGTGATCGACCTTGACACTGTTATGCCCGGTCTGGCGCACTATGACTTCGGCGATATGATCCGTACCGGCACCTCCCCTGCCCTGGAAGATGAACCCGATCTGAGCAAAGTCACAATGCGTTTCAACATGTTTGAAGCCCTGCTCCGCGGTTATCTTGCCGGCGGTAACGGCTTCCTGAACGAAGTGGAACTGGAATATCTGCCCTTTGCCGGAAAACTGATCACAATGGAAATCGGAATCCGTTTCCTGACAGATTATCTTGACGGTGATATCTACTTCAAGACACATCGCAACAATCACAATATTGACCGTTGCCACACCCAGTTCAAACTGGTAGAATCCATTGAAGAACAGATGGATGCAATGAAAATGAAAGTCAAAGAAACAGCTAAGGAGTATAAAGCATGAGAGTTCTGATCACAGGCGGTGCCGGATTTATCGGCAGTCACATCGCAGAATATTGGCAGGGAAAAGCGGAAGTCGTTGTCCTCGATAACCTCCGTTCCGGCTACAAGAAAAACCTTGACGGTCTGGATGTCAAATTTATCGAAGGCGATATCTGCGACCGTGCAGCTGTCAAAGAAGCCATGCAGGGTGTGGATTATGTTTTCCACCTTGCGGCAATGATCAGCGTTCCGGAATCCATGTTCAACATCACGGAATGTATCAAGATCAATAACACCGGCATGATCAATGTTCTGGAAGAAGCTGCTGAAGCGAAAGTCAAAAAACTCTGCTTCAGTACCAGTGCAGCAATCTACGGCGACAATCCGGAAATGCCCAAGCGCGAAGTCATGATCCCGGAACCGAAAAGCCCCTACGCTATCACCAAACTTGACGGCGAATACTACTGCAACATGTTCACCCAGACCGGACGTCTTCAGACAGCCTGTCTGCGTTACTTCAACGTGTTCGGTCCCCGCCAGGATCCCAAGAGTGCATACGCTGCAGCAATTCCGATCTTCACAGCTAAAGCTGTTGCCGGTGAAGATATTACGATCTTCGGTGATGGCGAACAGACCCGTGACTTCATCTACGTCAAAGACATTGTGGAAGCAAACATCTTCATGGCGACCCATGAGTTCACCGGTGTTTACAATATCGCATACGGCGGAAAGATCACCATCAACGATCTGGTGAAACGGATCAAAGAAAAGGTCAACTCCACCTCCAAAGTTGTCTACCTGCCCGAACGTCCCGGCGATGTCAAGCACTCTATGGCTGCCATCGACAAGCTCAAGAGTACCGGCTTTGTTCACAAGTACGACTTTAACGAAGGCATGGATGCCACCATCGAATACTTCAAAAATCTTGCGAAGTAAATAAAACGGGGGCTGTTCTTCTTAAACAGCCCCCTCCCCTGCCCTGTTATTTTTTTGTACGGAGTGTACAGAGAGAACAGAGTGTACGGTGGGAATATTGGGTTAGAGATAGTTTTGTAGTCTGAGAATAAGGTTCACTTTTTCGGTTTGCAGAGTTTATAAAACAAAGATTTTATCTTGCCAAAAGAATCCGGATTTTTCAAGTCCAGCTACGAATACTTCTGTAATTTTCTCCATCATCTCTTTGCAAAAAATATCTTAAAGCTGATTACTCCGCAGTTCACTCTGTACAAACCATTTTCTCCAAAGATTCCAGCGTCTGAACCACTGCAAGGTCTCCGGCTTCCGGTTTGATGACATACGGACGGATACATTTCAGACATTCCGGTTCATAACCGCCGCAGGCAAAAGCTCCACGGTCAGGACAATAGGCATTTCTGCCGTTGGTATTGCTGCAAAGCAATGTGTACTGGAACGGTCCGAATTTCCGCAATCTCAAGGAAAAGACAGAGAACATCTCAAACGGAAACGGCGCAATCGCCAACGGTCCGAATGAAATTACAGTCTGTTCAAATGATAAAGTCGGCTGCAAGGGCTGTTTCCATGTCTGAAGCGCGATTTTTGCCAGCTGATATCCAAGCGGCGGTTCCACATTATTTTCGGCAGTGGAATCATATTTTTTCATAATAGCTTCGGCTTCCGCCTCTGTATAAGGAATTTCCTGCGGCATTTCGATTGTTGCAGTATTCGTCCTCAAGGGAAGATCAGAACGGAAATCCCGCATATTCTGCAGGAGAGTGAGGGCATCCGTTGCAGCCCGATAGCCGACTTCTTCCACAGAGGACGGTCCGTCCCCTACCCCGGCACTGTATCCGAATTGTTCCTCTCGGGAAATCCAGTAGTTGGTTCTGGGGCCCACATCACCGATTGCACCGTTTATAAAAATAATCGGAACGTCATAGTATTTTCCGACCCGTTTTCTCATGACACCGCACCAGTCACTGGAGATTTCCCGATTGAAACTTCCCATAGCTGTATTATGCGCACTGCAATGAATAAAGATACCAATATCTTCCATTGTTTCAGTATTCTTGAAACGGACAACAGTCATATTGCTGTCATAAATCGCATCCGGATCTGCAATAAACCCGTTGACAACACCGTTTTTATCCATTCCCCGGCGGGAAACTCCGGTTTCTGTTTTTCCGGCGGCGAAACATGCAGAGGCTTCACACATAGAGGCTTTTGCATTTGCAACTGCCTCAACGATAGCAGGAATGGAATTTTTTGCATATTCCACGCCTTTATTTTCCGGATCGACAGCAACTCTGCCGAGTGTTCGCATATAAGTCGTATGGGGCGCGGAATGGGTATGGGTACAGCTGAGCAGAATATTCTGTTCAGAGATCCCTATTTTTTCAAAAATTGCACGCCGGATGTCCTTTGTCAGCTCCCAATCAACAAAACACCAGTCCAAACTGATCACGACAGCGTTTTTTTCGCCATCGTTCATGACCATTGCGGTTGCTGTTAAAGGGGAATGAACACCTGTTGCCAAGCGTTCCGGCATTCCGTATCCGGTGAGATAAATTCCGGGTTCCGGGGTGATATCAACAACAGAAAAACCAACTTTCATTTTTGACTCCTTTTTTTGGGGTTATATATCTGATCTTGAAATCTAATATAGCATCTTTTCTTTTTATTACAATACTTTATTCGTGATTTCTATTTTTATTTCGTGCAAAAAAAAGCACCGGAAGAAAAAATCAACCGGTGCTTTGCTGGATTTCTGTCTGAAAAATCAGATGTGATCCAAAGTGGTCTTGTAGCTCTTGACCATTTCATCCAGCGGGATGGAGACATCGCCGAGGACAAGATTCTGGTCTGCGGTGGTTTCACCGACCTGAGCAAAGGGAAGTCCTTCAAAGATCTTTGCAAGTTTCGCAACATCTTCTTTTGCACAGGTGACAACAAAACGGGTGTTGGATTCAGAGAACAGGGTTTCGATATCGGAAAGTTCACCCTGCTTCGGAATAGCGTTGAGATCGATCTTTGCGCCAAGACGTCCACCCATCGCCATCTTGGAGAAGGCAACTGCAAGTCCGCCCAGTGCGGGAGACATGGAGGAGTGAAGAATTCCGCTTTCGATCGCTTCGTGAAATGCCTTGTATGTCTTATTGGCAAGTTCTGCATCAACTTTCGGGACATCGTTACCGACAAAACCGAGCATGTTGAAGTATTCACTGCCGCCGAGTTCTTTCTTGGTATCACCGATCACGCAGATCGCATCACCGGCAAACTTGGCATCCAAACTGCGAGCCTTGGAGACATCGTCCATCTTACCCATGACGGAGAAGAGGACTGACGGCGGGATGGAGATCTTTTTGCCGCCGCGGGTACTGTCGTTCTTCATACTGTCCTTACCGGAAACGCAGGGAACAGAGAATGCAATCGCGTAATCATAGAGAGCCTTGTTTGCACGAACCAGCTGAGCCATCTTGTATTCGCCGTCCGGAGTCTTTTCACTCTGAACCGGGTCGGGCCAGCAGAAGTTGTCAAGACCGGCGATGTGATCGGGTCTTGCACCAACTGCAACAGCCTGACGGATAGCAAGATCCATAGAAGATGCCATCATGTGGTAGGTATCGATATCGCTGTAACTGGGAAGCATACCGGAAGTAAGGACGATACCTTCTTTTCCGAGAGGTTCTGCCATGTAAACGGTTGCATCCTGCATGACGTCGCGTTTGACTCCGGTATAGGGCTTGATAACACTCAAGCCTTTCACTTCATGGTCATACTGTCTAGCCTTGTATTCGCAGGAGCAGATATTCAGATCACCGAGGATCTTGACCACATCATCTTTCAGATTTCTATCCTTGAGACAGGGTTCATCGAACTTCGGCGGCTGCCATTTTGCTTTCAGCTTCATCTGGGGCAGACCTTCGTGCATGAACTTGATTTCTATGCAGGCGACAGTCTTATCATTATAGAGCATACGGAAGAGACCGTCATCGGTGAACTCACCGAGAACAGTTGCTTCGACATCACGGGCCTTTGCAGCTGCAAGGAACTCATCAATGTTTTCCGGCGGAACTGCAAAACTCATGCGTTCCTGAGCTTCGGAAACCAGGATTTCCCAGGGATTCATACCGGCATATTTCAGCGGAGCTTTTGCAAGATCCATGACACAGCCGTTGCAAACTTCTGCCATTTCACCGACGGAGGAGGAAAGTCCTCCTGCCCCGTTGTCTGTTACGAAACGGTACAGGTTTTTGTCGCGGATCTCATACATGAAATCGGACATCTTTTTCTGGGTGATGGGGTCACCGATCTGAACTGCCTGAACGGGACTGTCTTTGTGCAGTTCTTCACTGGAGAATGTTGCGCCGTGGATACCGTCTTTACCGATTCTGCCGCCAGCCATGACGATCAAATCGCCGGGCTTGATGGTCTTTGTCCAACCATCGACTTTACCGCACTTGCGGGGAATGGTTCCCAGAGTACCGCAGTAAACGAGGGGCTTACCGATATAGCGTTTATCGAACCGTTCCCAGCCGGAAGCGTAAGGAATACCGCTCTGGTTTCCGCCGTCGATCACACCCTTGTGGACACCGTCGCGGAGACGGCGGGGGTGGAGCAGACCTTCGGGAACATCTTCGGGATCAGTGAACGGGGATCCGAGGCAGTAGCCCCAGACGTTCAGCAGAAGATTTGCGCCCTGCCCGGTTCCCATGGGGTCACGGTTCACACCGACGATACCGGTCATAGCTCCGCCGTAGGGGTCGAGAGCGGAGGGGCTGTTGTGAGTTTCGACTTTGTAAGCAAGGTCGAATTTATCGTTGAAACGGATCACACCGGCGTTATCAGTGAAGACAGAAACGAGCCAGTCGATCTTCTTTGCGACTTCTTTTGTACCGTTCTTGATGAAGGTTTTGTAGAGAGAAACGAAAGTTTCTTTCTTGCCTTCTTCATCGGTGTATTCAACTTCAGCACTGAAGATTTTGTGCTTGCAGTGTTCGGACCAGGTCTGAGCCAGGACTTCCAGTTCCACGTCGGTCGGTTCTTTGGTGAGACCATACTTTTCGCGGTTTTCTGCGCTGTGGAAGTAGTTCTGGATGGACTTCATTTCTTCCAGAGTCAGAGCAAGAGTACCCTTTTTGGAAATATTGACCAGTTCATCATCGGAAACAGAGAGGTTGATGGTGCGGACTTCACCGCCGCCAAGACCGTTGACCACAGGCTTATTCAGGGGCATACCGTTTTTCTTGACATCATCGGCGGTCAGAACACTGACAGTTTCGATGAGTTTGTTGGCGAGCAGACCGTCTGCGATTTCGGTAATATCCGCCATGCTCAAAGCGGGAGCTGTGAAGAGATATTCCACGGAGCTGTAGGCATCTTCACCGGCTGCAAGACGGCGTCCGATGATATCGCCGATCGCTTCACGGGCAGTTCTTGCCACGTTATCTGTAACACCGGGACGGAACCCGACAGCTACGACATAGTTCACACCTTCCGGCAAAGCACTTTCGCCGACAAGATAGTTCTGAAGAACGGGATTGGAAAGTTCGTGTCCGATCTGATCCGCCTGTTCTGCTGTGATATCAGCAGAGACGGTGAACACATCACGGGTACGGAGATCCTGAACTTCCTTCTTGAAGAAGTTGCGGATCTTTTCCAGTACAGCAGCTCCACGGGCATCGTGCCACTGGGGCTTGACCATCATTTCAATTCTGTAATCCATTCGTATCTCCCAATTGGATTTTTATGTTTTTTCTAATGCCCTGAAATATACACCCGACTCGTCAGTTTTTCAACATGAAACAGGAAGATTTTATATACTATCAGGTATTTTTTTGCAAAAAATTTTATCTTTGCAAAGATTCGTGAACAACTTCTGCAAAATAATCGTCAGTTGGCGGCTCAAAATTGAACCGTTCCGCAGCAGAGCGGAGGAAGCGGGCAGCATGGATCTCATACCCGCTGATCAAATCTGGAACGCTCCGTTCATGATGAACATGAATTTCCGGGATCCGGCATCTGCCGGACTGTTCATCATTAACAAAAAGGATCAGATCTTCTGTTTTTTCCATGCGGAAGTTCAGCGACAGCATTTCATCGGCATAGCCCAGATTGGAGTAATATTGTGCCGCAAAAAAGATTGACCGGGCAAGAAAACGTGCCAGTCTCTGAAACGGGATCTTCCGATCTTCCGGCAATTCAAATTCACCGATAAGATGGATCATACCGGAACGCCAGAGCTGCATCATTACGCTGCCGGAGGCATTGAACCCCCGGTAACTGGTGTTGGTAAAGTAGGAGTCCGGAAACTCCAGCTCCATCTGAAAATCATTTCCCAGATAAAGTGAAACTGTATTTTCCATAGATTTTTTGAGATCGGAAAGCGTGCTGCGATCTTCCTGGTACTTGTCCGGAGAGATGTAAAATTCTATCCTGTAAGATGGCTTGGCTGTCTTGCAATGTTTCTCAAAAAACATACGGGAATGAAGAAGATCTTCCGCAAAATAAGAACCGGAAGAAGTATCGTCTGAGCCAGTCAAATTATTCTCATAAAGAATTCCACGGAGCATTCTTCCAAGCATCTCCCGCTGGTTCCGCAACGCACGCTGAATGATGGAATGAAGTTCTGTCGCACGGTATGCCGGACGGCTGGAAGCATCTTTTGTCCGGATATAAAAAACTCCGCGGAGAAGTTCATTTTCACAATTCGACGGGCAGACATGCGGCAGTTCCCGGAATGGTTTGACCGCAAAAACGGCATAACATTTGCCATCGACGACCGGGCGTTCCAAAGTAAAATCGATAGGTGGATCGGAAAAACGGCTGATGAAATTTCCCACAGACGTCGGATCAAAAGATTTGCTCTGTTCTTCCGTCAATCCGGTAAACTCCACGGGTCTGCCGTTGTGATCTTCCCCTACCCCGACAACAATATAACCACCTTTTGTGTTGGCAAGAGCAAGACAATGCCGGACAAACTTTGCACGACCGCCTCTTGAGAGTTCATTCCAATTCTGTGCAGCTTTGTAGTCCAGTTCATCGGACTCTGCACCTTTGTAAATGATGGTACTCCAATCGATTTTGGCAGTCGGCATAAGTTTCACCTATTCCACTTTCTTCCGTTTCCGGAATTTTTTATGTTTCCGGTACTCTTTATGGGATGGCGGAAAAACCTCTTCAAAGTCTTCCCGGTACGGGGTAAGCTGATTCCGGATAAATGCAAGTTCCCGTGCATGAGCATATCCGGGATGATGCTTCAGATCTTCCTGAACTTTCGGGTCATTGGAAGAAAAATCAGCCTGCAGAAGAAGCGTTCTCACAGCAGCACCAATGGCGCGGCGGGTCGGATGGCGCGGCAGGAAAAAGGAGGAGACAAGATCTTCCATTTCATACCGGAACGCTTTTGTCTGGATCGTTTTTTTCTTCGTTGAAGCGATCCAGCGGGCGGCACTGGGGTAAGCAACCAGAGCCAATGCCAGAGAGATACTTTCCCGATATTCCCGGTTCCGGATCCGTTCATTGCGCTTTGCAAGAAGTTCGCGGATAAAAGTCATATCAGAATTATCCCAGTGGGCATCCAGTTCCGGCAGAAAATATTGCAGGAACCCATATTGATGGAACACTTCCAGGATCTTCTCTCCATAAGGATTTTTCAGGATTTTTTCCATTTCCAAAGTCATACGGGAATCGGATGCCAGCGTAATCAACTCAAGGGTCTCCCGCAACGCCTTTTCCGTTTCCGGATCCATAGTAAAACCGTACTGTCCAACGAGTTTCAATGCCCGGAGAATCCGGACAGGATCTTCTTCAAAACGGACTTTCGGTTCTCCGATGGCACGGACAATACCATTTTTGATATCATCGACGCCCATTCCGGTGAAATCGCAAAGTTTGTCATTGACCGGATCATAGAACAACGCATTGACTGTAAAGTCCCGGCGTTCCGCATCCTCCTGAACGGTTCCGAATTCATTGTCACGGAAAATCATATTTTCGGGAGCATCCTGCACTCTTGCGGGGCGTTCAGAAATACTGATCGCCTCCGGTTTCTTCCGGAACGTGCTGATCTCTATGATCTCCTGTCCGTGGTAAAAATGAACGAGCCGGAACCGTCTTCCGATAATCATTACCCGGTTCTTTTTGAAAACTTTTTTTACTTCTTCAGGTGTTGCGGAAGTGGAGATATCATAATCTTTCGGCTGCCGCTGCAGGAGAAAATCGCGCACAGCACCGCCAACCAGATACGCTTCGTATCCGGCTTCCTGCAAACCTGCTATAATTTCTGTAATGTGCGGAGCTATCTGAGGTTGAAAAATCATTGTCTGAAAGGTCTTCTCGTTATCACTGTATCAACGCCATCCAATGCTGCGTTCCGTTCAGGATAATCTGAATTATAGTGAAGTCCCCTGCTCTCTTTCCGTTCAAGAGCGGAATCAATGATCAATTCTGCAACCGTTGCCAGGTTCCGGAGTTCGATCAACTCTCTTGTGATTCTGAAATCCCAATAATATTTATCGATTTCATTCCGGATCATGGAAACACGCGCCTTGGCACGTTCCAATCGTTTATTGGTTCGCACGATCCCAACGTAGTCCCACATGAAACGGCGGATCTCTTCCCAGTTGTGTTCGATCACAACCTGTTCATCAGAGTCCTTTGCCTGTCCGCTGTGCCAAACAGGAACAACACCTGCAGGACGCTCATTTTTGAGTTCCTCGTAATGTTCCATAATATGTTTTGCAGCAAAGTCAGGGACAACCAGAGCTTCCAGCAAACTGTTGCTTGCCAGACGGTTTGCACCATGAAGTCCGGTGCAGCCTGCTTCCCCGCAGACATACAACCCCTTCACTCCGGTATAACCGTTTACATCTGTTTTCACACCGCCGCAACAGTAGTGGGCAGCAGGGACAACAGGGATCGGCTGTTTCGACATATCAACGCCGACAGCCATACATTTTTCAAAGATATTCGGGAACCGCTTCACCAGAAAATCTCTGGGAATCGCAGTCATATCAAGATAGGCACAGGGAACACCCCTGCGCTTCAATTCATTATCGATCGCTCTTGCCACAACATCACGGGGGGCAAGACTTGCCATTTCATGATAGTTTTCCATGAAGGTTACAAGATTTCCTTTTCCGTCGGGAACCTTCAGGATGCCGCCCTCCCCGCGGAGAGCTTCGCTGATCAGAAACGACTTTGCATTGCGGTGGTAGAGAACCGTCGGATGGAACTGAAAAAATTCCATATTGGCAACCGGGACGAATGCACGGCTGCACATCGCCACACCGCTGCCGCATGCAATATCAGAGTTGCTGGTATAAAGATAAACCTTTCCGGCGCCGCCGGTGGCAATGATCACACTGTAAGCAACAAAGGTTTTGACTTCTCCGCTGAGAGAATCCAGAACGTAAGCACCGAGACATTGATCCTGACCGATCCAGCCAAGCCTGCGGCTGGTGATCAAATCGATTGCCACATGCTCCTCCAGAATCGTGATCTGAGGATTTGCCCGACAGGCGGCAATAAGAGAATTATGAACATTTTCTCCTGTAATATCACCGGCATGGATCACGCGGCGTTTGTGGTGACCGCCCTCCCTGCCGAGATGGAATTCATCCTGATGACCGGGGGAAGCATCTCCAACTTCTCCGCGGGTAGTGAAATGGGTTCCGAGTTCTCTGAGCCAGCGGACTTTTTCCGGTCCGGCTTCCACAATTTCACGGACAGCTGCCGCATTACAGAGATGGTCTCCGGCTGTCAAAGTATCTGCCAGATGTTCATCAAAAGAATCTCCCTCATCCAGCACGCAGGCGATTCCGCCCTGAGCCAAACGGGAGTTGCAAATATCGACTTTCCCTTTTGTTATGACGGCAATTCTGCCTTCAGACTTTTCTGCAAGCATTAATGCGGATGTCAAACCAGCCAATCCGCTTCCAATGACCAAATGTTCAAAAAAAACTGTCTTTGTATCGTTCATGGTATTTTTCCTCAGAAACTCTGAATTTTACATCTTAGCTGTAATCTACACCGTTTCAATGTGTTTTTCAAGCTCAAACAAAACCTTTTGAATGAGAAAAAACATCTTTTCTCTTCAGTTTTTATGATTCTTTCTGATATTTCACTTCTTCCCGGCGGCAATTTCTGATTGTTGGAATCGCCATCGGGATCATAAGCGCACAGAAAATAGCTGCCGTCATAAAAATCCAGCGGACATTCAGAAAATATGCGATCCCCCCGCTCATCGCAAAACAAATCAGCCCGCCAACTTGATTGATACTAGCTGTCAAACCGAAATAACTGCCCCGCAGATTTTCTGCCGTGATCCGGGAAATCATGATCTGAAGAATCGGCTGAATTCCGCCTGCGGCAAAATATACAAAGAAGCGGCTGATGATCATTGTCCAGATGTTGGGCGAAAACGCATGAACCGCCATAGAGACCACGCTGCAAATCAAAACCGGAATCAGCAGTCGGTAGACAGAATATTTATCGCAAAGCCATCCGATCAGAACCCCGGACACAACGCCGCCGATTGCAGCCCCGGCATTGACGATCCCCGTAAAGAGCTTTGCCTTATCCAGTCCGTTGACTGTTTCAACCAGCATTGCAATAAACGGTTGATCGATTCGGCGGGAGATTCCCATAACAAGGAACAGGGCAAAAATCCAGAGAACACCCGGTGTTGCCAGATTCTTCCAATCAAATTTTTTCTTTTTCTTACCGGATACAGCACTTTTTTCCGGCTTCACAAACCGCTCCCGGACAAAACAATGAACCAGAAGACTGCTGACAAGATACATCACACCGCAAGTGAGAAATGCCGCTGTATATCCGAAATATTCCGCGATCACACCGCCAAGCAGATATCCGGTCATGTTCCCGCTCCAGAGAGAGGTACTCAACGTTCCCAACACAAAACCGTGTTTATCCGACGGAGTATTGCTGACAAGCAATGTTTGTGCAGGATTGACTGTTCCGGAAAAAAATGATGTTACAAAGCGAATGGAAAGCAGCGTGATATAGTTTGGAGCAAAGGCAAGAAGAGGATAGAAGAACGCAGCGCAGTACCCGGCGCGGAGAAGCATGATCTTCCGACCGAAACGGTCAGCAAGCATTCCCCAGACAGCAGTCCCGATACAAAGACTCAGCATCCCGCAAAATTGATAAATCGCAACAAACAGCCCGCGAACATTTTCATCCGCAATCCCGAGATTATCTCTCAAGAGCATGGGGATAAAAGGCATACAGCAACCGAATCCTGCCATTGCAAGAAACTGGGATGCCCAGACAAATGCAAGATTCTTCCGCCAGTTAATTTCCAATTCAGCCATTCTTCTTGAACAGTCGATTTTATATCAGACTGATCAGCCTCCTTCCAATCTATATCCGGTAATGTACCATAAGAACTCTTTATTTTCAAGAATGATGAAGAAAAAATCAACATTATTTTTTCGTTGGCAAACCAAGCGTACGTCTGATTTTTGTTGTTACATCCTGCCACTTCGGACCCATTATTTTCTTTAACAGTGCGTTAAAATTTACGATACACCTGTCAATCACCGAATGTTTCCGGATAAACCTGGCAACGACAGATTCCCGGTCTTTCCAGGAAGATATACATTTCTCCACCGGTTCTGTTTTTGCAGGAATTCCCGAACCAGCAATAATTTATTATTTCAGGTATCATTTTCTCCAATTCCAACATCATTTTTTTATACCGGAAGCTTATTTACGATATCACATTTTTTTTATTTTTCAACGATCCTGAACAAAAAATCAGTTTCAGACTTTTTTTCTGTAAGAAACACCTTGACAAAATCCTGTTTTAATGATAAATTACTGCGATTAAAAATCATCAAAAAACAAACGAAAAGGATTGAAATTATGGCTAAAGTTGCAATTATCGGTGCTGCCGGAAGAATGGGCAGACTCCTCGTCTCCAATGTAATCGAACATCCCGGCATGACACTCGCCGGAGCTCTTGAGCATCCCGCTTGTCCCTTTGTCGGAAAAGATGCCGCAGAAGTCGCAGGCTATCCCGCATCCGGAGTTCTTATTACAGCTTCTCTCGAAGAAGCTCTCAAAGATGCTGATGCAATCATCGACTTCTCCGTCGGCGGAGATACCGTTGCAATCGCAAGTGCTGCCGCAGCAAAAGGCTGTGCTATCGTGATCGGAACAACCGCCCTGCCTGCAGATGCTGTTCAGAAGATCCACGATCTTGCCGATAACGGCGCAAGAATCATTCTCGCCTCAAACTACAGCATCGGCGTAAACCTGCTCTTCTATCTCTCCGAAATCGCTGCGAAAGTTCTCGACGGCTTCGATATTGAAATCGTGGAAGGACACCACAATCAGAAGAAAGATGCTCCCAGCGGAACCGCTGTTACACTGGCACAGACCGTCTGCAATGCAAAGGGCTGGAACTATGATGAAGTGATCCGTCACGGCAGAGAAGGTATCACCGGCGCAAGAACAGATCATGAGATCGGAATGCACGCAGTTCGCGGCGGCGATATCGTCGGGGATCACACTCTCATGTTCTGCGGTATCGGTGAACGTTTTGAACTGACTCATAAAGCCTCCAGCCGCAACACATTCGCAAAGGGTGCTGTCCGTGCCGTTGCATTCCTCGAAACTGCAAAGCCCGGTTTCTACGATATGCGTGATGTCCTCGGTCTGAAATAATCAGGAAATCAACGATGCAATTATCATTTACAGATGCTCTTTCCGTCTGTGCCGGAGCGGATCTGCCGAAGAATGCAGAGCCGCTTGCCGGAATGGATTATGCGGAAGAGCTGGATTTGAAACGCAGAGCGTTTGAGATGTTCTGCCGGAGCAATATGCTCAAGGAAGTCAAACCGGCTTCCCCTGTTCCGGCAGTTCAGCCCAGAAAATACCGGGCTAACTCCAAACGCAAAGCAGAGTTCAACAGAGGAAAATTCCGTCTGCTGAATATGGATTTTTCCCTTGCCGGAACTTCTGCATTGGAACCGGATTCCCACAAGGAACTGTACGATCTGATCACTAAAACTTTTGCGGCAAAGCCCTATCATGTTCTTGCCGGACATGTCAACTTCTGCATTGTCCGGGGAGCCGGAGCTTATCAGGCTCTTGTTCTGAATGTGGACCGCTTCGATGGCAAGGTGATCCATGCAGCAAAGAATTTTGCAAATGTCCTGAAAAAGGAATCTCCATCGACCGGAGCATTTTTCCTTTATCTTGACGAAACAGATTCCAAGTATTATCTGGAATCCAAACGCCCGGAAGGAAGAATGGGGATCAAGAAGATGTTCGGTCCGGAAAATCTTTCTGTGAAACTGGACAATCTGAAACTCATGTATCCGCCAATTGTGTTCTCTCAGGTGAACGAAGCGATGCTGCCCATGTTTGCCCGGATCGCACGGGAGATGCTGAAGCCGGGAAAAGATGATGTTCTGCTTGATCTTTACTGTGGATACGGTCTGCTTGGTCTTTCCATGGCTGATGCTGTCAAAAGTGTCATCGGCGTTGAGATCGATGGTCCGGCAGTGAAAGCTGCCTCTGCAAACGCTTCTTTCCTTTTTAAACAGAAGAATATGCGTTTTGTCAAAGGGGAAATTTCTCCTGCTCTGCTGCGGAACAAATTGCCTGCACGGGATATTGAGAGAAATGAGCTGATCGTGCTTGATCCGCCCCGCATGGGAACTGCCGGCGGGGTTGTCAGAGAGTTGGCAAAACGCTCTCCCGAACGGGTTCTGCATATTGTTTGCGGAACCGATGAGATCCCAAGAGAAGTGGCAGAATGGAAAAAACACGGCTATCAGCTGAAACAGATCCGTCCAGTCGATATGTTCCCCGGAACTGCAGGACTGGAAACGTTCCTGCTCTTTGAACCGAAACAAGACAATAATATATAAGGAATAGAAATATGGCGATCGAAGTGAAATTCACAATGGCTCCCGGCTGCGAAGATTTGACCCCGGCAAAGGCTCATCCCGATGATGCCGCTTTTGATTTGCGTTCCAGAGTCGACTTGATCCTTGAACCCGGAAAAGCAGCAATCGTTCCCACCGGACTTTTTCTGGAATTGCCCGTTGGTTATGAAGCTCAGGTAAGACCCCGCAGCGGTTTGGCTGCAAAACATTATATCACTGTTCTCAACAGCCCCGGAACCGTCGATGCCGGATATCGCGGTGAAGTCGGCTCCATTCTCTTCAATGCAGGAGAACAGCCTTTTGAAATCCATCGCGGGGACCGCATTTCCCAGATGGTCATTGCTGCCCTGCCCGATGTTACAATGACTCTTGTTGACAAGTTGTCTGACACCCAGCGCGGTGCGGGCGGCTTCGGCAGCACAGGAAAGAAATAACAGGATTTTTATCATGGAAGCACTTGAAACTATTTTGGAACGGAATCAGCAGACCATTCTGCTGGATCACCTGAAAACTCTTTCCGGCGAAAAACTGGAAAATTTCAAAAAACAACTGCAGGCAGTCGATTGGGATTATATCACAACTCTGACAAAAGAGTATGTTTTACAGAAACCTGTAACAGCGATTCCTGATGATCTCTCCCCTGCCCCGTTCTTCCCTCTTGTTCCCCGGACCGATGAACAGAAAGAACTTTACGCAAAGGCTAAAGAAACCGGGAAAGCCCTGATTTCCGCCGGTAAAGTCGCAGCTCTCACAGTAGCAGGTGGACAGGGAACACGTCTCGGCTACAACGCTCCGAAAGGAACGTTCCCCATTACTCCGGTCAGAAAGAAAACGCTGTTTCAGTACTTTGCGGAAAGTCTCGCAAGAGTTTCTGAAAAGTATGGATTCCAGATTCCCTGGCTCATTATGACCAGCGAACTCAATGATGCCGATACCCGGGCATTTTTCAAGAAGAACGACTTCTTCGGTCTGTCGGAAGAGAGTGTCCATTTCTTCACCCAGGGAACCATGCCCGCAATCCGTTACGATGGAAAATGTTTCCCTGCGGAACCCGGTTCTCTTGCATTGGCTCCCGATGGTCACGGCGGAACCCTGCTGGCTCTCCGGAAATCCGGTCTGCTTGATGCAATGAAAAAAGCCGGAGTGGAATATATCTCCTATTTCCAGGTGGATAATCCTCTTGTTCCGGTTGTGAATCCCTTCTTTATCGGGCTGCATGCTCTGGAAAAATCCGAGATGAGCAGCATTATGCTTGCCAAGACAAACGCCTTTGAAAAGCTGGGCAACTTCTGTATCACCAACGGAAAACTTCAGATCATTGAATACAGCGACATGCCGAAAGAACTGGCTGAACGAACAAATCCCGATGGAACACTCTCTTTCCTTGCAGGAAGTCCCGCGATCCATGTGATCACACTTGATTTTGTGGAACGGCTCACTGCAACCGGAAGACTGGAACTCCCCTGGCACCGTGCGGATAAGAAAGTGGCTTACCTTGAAAACGGTGAGATCATCACCCCGGAAGAGCCGAACGCTGTCAAACTGGAAGCCTTTATTTTCGATGCGCTCCCGCTGGCAAACCGGACAATGATTCTTGAAGCTGACCGGAAAGAGTGTTTTGCTCCGACCAAAAACAAGACAGGTGTCGACTCTGTGGAATCCTGCCGGGAAATGCTGGCTGCACGGGATGCAAGACGTTTGCGCCTTGCCGGAATTCAGGTTCCCGAAGGTGCAGTGGTGGAACTCTCCCCCAGAGATGTTTTTGATGATGAAGATGCTGCAAACTTCTTCAGAAACCTTGTGCCGACTGCTTACGGAAGATGAAGAACCATCCATTAAAAATCGTCAGGATCGAAGTGGAAGATATTATCTTTGATCCTGATGCTCAGTCTCTTATGTTGAAAAACGCCTGTTCCCGGAATGGCATAATCCGTAAAGTAGCAGGTATTTGCGACAGCGGAGACGGCACCATCGTTTTATCGTTGGAATTGGCTGCCGAAGGGGATAAAATTCCCATCGGCTACCGTTTTGCTCCGCTGCCGGATACAAGTTTTGAAGGTGTTGCAGCAGAATTGCAAGTCCGTCATGCTCATGGACTTACTCTGACAGGAACGTTCCGTCTGGATGACAAAACTATTTGGGGATTGTATGCCCGCTATTCTCAAAAAGCGTAAAGCTGAGCATCTCAGGCTTGGCGAACTTGGCGAGAAAATAGCCGCCCGGTTTCTCTGTTCGCAGGGAATGGAAATCTATTTCCGGAACTTGAAACTTGAGGCGGCTCAGATTGATATTGTTGCCCGTGACGGCGAAGCGTTTGTGATTGTGGAAGTCAAAACGTTGCGGGCAAGAGATGACAGAGAAGTAAAACCGGAACTTCAACTGCATCAGGCGCAGAAAGACCGTTTGCTGGATGCTGTTTCAGAGTTTCGCAGAAAGTATCATGCGGAAGATTTTCCCATCCGCTGTGATTTTGTTGAAGTCGTTATGGGGCGTTTCTTTCCGGTAAAGGTGATCCGTCATGAAAACTGGTTCACCCATAAATCATTCCGGAAACGGAACAGTGTTCCATTCTCGTTAAAAGCGAAAAAACGATGAGAGATCGGGTATGAAATATATTTTGAAACTGGTTTTGATTATTATATCTTTTACATTCTGTCTTGAAACGACAGCTAATAATATTCCCCAAAAAACGGTTCCGGATAAAGTCTTCACCCCTTTGACGATTCCGGAAGAAGTCTGGACGAAAATTCCGGAGGATATTGATTTTATCGGACATGCAGACGGGACTCGGCTTCCAATTCTTCTGATGAAAAGAAAGATCAAGCAGGAGTTGAAAAAATATGATTTTCTGCGTGGATTGAAATATTATGAAATTGCCAATAAATATTATCTTTTCGGTTCAGCAAAACATGGCTATTGCGGTCTTCTTATCCACAGTTCAAATCTGGAGGCTCAAAAAATCTTTCATGTTCTGACAACCCGGATAAAGACGAAGCATGATATCAAAATCAATGGACGTTATGCAGTTTGGGCTAAAGAAAAACTTGTGTTTTATCTATATTCGGAGAATCTTTTACTGATTTCATTCGGAGAAAAGGATCTGAAAAAATTCACCGCAGAAAAACCATCGCCGATTTTTAAAGAATTGAGCAGTACACATATTGCATCTGCGTATTGTAAAAGCAACCTCGTAAAAATACCTTTAATCCGGGATTACGTTTTGACGATTCCTGAACTTTATGAGTTCAAGGAAGCCCGAATGTTTTTCCAACTGTTACCATTCTCTGTTAATTCCGAATTTGTATTTTCTTCTCAGAAAAAAGCAGAAAATATCTCATCAGCATTTGAAAACATTATAAAAGAAATTGCTGTCAAATATCCGGATTTTCCGTCTGCAATCAACAGAAGCATCTGTAAAGAAACGATCAAGCTTTCTGTCTCAACAGAATTTTTCTCTGCAGTAAAAAAGATAGCAAAAGATCCGGAACTCCGGAAACTTTTTCAAAACAAAATAACTATAAAAAACAGATAGGAGAAAACGCTTATGAAAAAATATTTTTTCATTCCCTCTTTGTTGCTTTGTGCAGTAATCATCACAGCTGGCTGCGGTGATTCAAAAAAAGAAGAAGCCAAAAACAGTGCGGCAGAATCAGTCTCGTCAATTGCTCCGGCTCAATTTCTGAAAATGATTCCCGATAACGCAGAAGGTGCCGGATATATCAATGGTCAAAAATTAGTTTCCAATGAGACCTCTGCTGAGTTCATCAAGATGCTTTTCATCAATGATCAAACTCTTGATATCAATATGTTTGCCAATGATTATTATTTTGCCGGATCTATCGAAGGTGGATATCTTGCTGTTTATGTACAGTCCAAAGATGCGAAAGCAGAAAAGCTCTTTCAACTTATCGACAGAAATATCACAGACGGTAAGGGCGGCGAAGCAAATATTATAAAATCTGATATTGGTGTTTTTCAACTGATAGATAAAGATACGATGTTTGTTGTTTTCGGAAAGACAGATTTGAAAGATTTTAAAGATAATTCCGGAAATGCTTCATCATTGTTTTCCGAGTTGAACGGAGACAGTGCAGTTACCCTGTTTCTCAAACCCTCTGACTTAAAAGCTCTTCCGGGATTTTCCGGTGTCATCAAAGAAATGAAACTTCCTGAACTTTACCAGCTGGAATCTATGTCTCTGGATATTGCAGATGTTGCCGGAAGCATGAAGATCGTTGCAACATTTAAGAATGCTGAATCTGCCCGGAAAGTGAAAACCTTTGCTGAAAATATCATAAATGCAGAAATCCGTAAGGAAGATCCGGAGTTTGCTGATGGCTTGAATCTTTCTGTCAGTGGAAACAAAATAATATTGACCTCCAAACATTCCATTATTGACATGCTGAACAATGCGTTGAGTTCAGCCAGATTAAAGTCTCAGTCAGTTAACAGCATCAGTTATATGAAACAGATCGGACTCGCTATAAAAAGCTATTCTATTAATGATAATAAAAACCCGAACACACTGAACGATCTGATCAAATCCGGAGAGCTGACTGATACAAGAGTTTTTATTGCTCCGTTTGATACAATTTCCAAGCGGGCAAAAACCGGAGAACAGCTCACACCCCGTAATACAAGTTATGCTTATCTGGGAAAAGATATTGATACATACTACGCCACAGCACCTGTTATGATTGTCAAGCCCTGGCTTCTTCCGAAGGGTATTGCTATGCAGGTGTTGTATGGAGATGGCTCTGTCTTTTCTTTTTTTGATATCAAAGGTCCCTGTTCTATGAGCTGCAGAGATGTCGTAGAGATGATCTGTAAGAAAAACAATATTTCTTCAGATGTAAGAGCGATTTTGCTCCGAAATGCTGAAGCTGAAGACCGCAGCAGATATTGATCGGGAAAATAAACTGTTTCCGCCGGATATTTCAAGTCTGAGATATCCGGCTTTTTTCTATTCTCTCCGGTTGATTTTTCTCAAAAAACTGGTATAGTAATATCAAATTTCTTTAACGGAGGATAAAATGATCAGAATCGGAGTTGTCGGTTGCGGTCTTCAGGCTGCAACGATCGCAAGTTACGTTGGTGTTTATAACGATGAATATGAAGTTGTGGCGGTTGCCGACCCCAACAAGGCAAATGCCCAATCCAGATTGGCAGAAAAGAAAGTCTGCGTTTCAGAAAACTGCAAATTCTTTGATAATGTCGATGAATTTATTGCTGCAGCTCCGGAAGTTGACGGCATTATCATAGGAACATTCTGCACCTATCACACCGAGACAGCCTGCAAGCTGGAGAAGTTGGGTGTTCCGATCTACATCGAAAAACCGGTCGCTATCAATCTTGAACAGTTGATGCAGCTTTACAATACGTTCAAAAACTCCAAGACGCCCATTGAAGTTTCCCTGCCCATGCGAATGTGTGCGCTCACTCAGAAGGCAAAAGCTCTTATTGATTCCGGTGCCATCGGTCCGGTCCATCAGGCTGTCGGGTATGAAGATACTCCGGGCGAAATCTACTTTTCCACCTGGTTCCGTGATTTTGAAAAGACCGGCGGAATGTTCCTGCAGAAAGCTGTTCATGATATCGACTATCTCTTCTATCTGACCGGAAGCGTTCCGACAGAAGTCTGCGCCATGCGGGCAAAGACCTATCATCAGGGAGACAAACCTTACGATATGACCTGCCGGGAGTGTCCGGATCAGGCAACCTGTCCCGAAGGACCTCTGGCTCAATTCCGCGAAATGGGCAGATATAACAGCGTTGCAGAAGCGGTAAATGCCAGCTCTCTGCGGATGAATCCCGATGGAAAAGTCGGAACAAAACGCCTTTGTGTCTTCTCAAAAGATATCGCCATCGAAGATATCGGAGAGTGTATCTTCCGTATGGAATCCGGCGCACATGTCACTCATACACAGAATTTTATTGCCCGTGGTCATGCCTGCCGCCGCGGTGCCAGATTCTGCGGAAGCGACGGAACATTGGAAATTGATTTCAATAATGGCACACTGACCGTTTCCTCTCACCGGAACAGCAGTCAGGAAAAATATCAGGTCGACCCCGGAAAGCTCAGCCATTACGGCGGCGACAAAGAACTGATTTATGATTTTATTCAGTGCATAAAGACTGGAAAGCGTGCAAGAACAGATCTGATTACCGGAAACGGAGTCATGAGCACCCTCGCCTGTATCTGCGCCAGAGAATCTGCCGACAGTGCAAAATTTGTCAAAATCAAACTGGACTGACCAATCCGTTTACAATGATTGATCAGGACAAATTTCCTCTCTTTTGATATCTTCCCGGTGTTTTTTCATCCAGAGCCAGAAGTTTGAGGGAGAGGAAAATCCCAGTTCAAAGGCAATCTCTTTCTGTTTCAGTCCGCGCTGCAAAGCCTTTACGGTATAAGCAACCCGGACTTTATCAATATAATTTCCGAGGGAACATCCGGCGTATTTCCGGAAGCGGTGCGCCAGATGTGACCGACTGTATCCGGAAACCTGCTCCAGCTTCTGATAAGAACAGCCTCTTCCGTTTGTGGTCTGGATATATTTTTTCAAAGATTCAAGAATCGAATCTGAATTTTCCTTTTCGCTGCTGCTTTCGTTTTGAAGCTGAAATGCGATTTCATTAAACAGCATTTCCAATGGCAATTTCATATAATCCATAACAGTTTCCTGAGAAGCGTCATTCAACGCAGTCAAACGATCCCAGCGACGGGCAATCAGCATTTGATATTCCGGAGAAAATGTCAATCGCTTTGTTGATATCCTGTAAACGCCATTCTTTTCCACATGCATCGCATAAGCAGACATGTGTTCACTGGACCAGAAATTTATCCAGAAATGCAGGAGATTACAATCATTTTTCCGGTAACCGAAAGCATGAGATTCCCAATGGTTGATCAGACAGACCGTCCCGGGAGGAACAGGGTAGACACTTCCGTTCAGCATGTAACGGCTGTCGCCATCGATCACAAAAAAGATCTCCCGCTGCAGATGAGTGCTGGCATCGAACTTGTTCGCCTCTTCCTGACATGACGGTTCCGAAAAACTGGAGATTATATTGGTAATCCCCTGTCGTAAACGCTGAATGATCAAGTTGTTCATCAAAAAGGCCTCAAAAAAGCATAATTCAAGCATTTTTTCTACAAAACAAGCATTGTAAAAACGAAACAATGCACTATAATATAATGTGAAGTCGAAAAAAATGCGAACTGTTTTTTGAAAAAAAACATAAAAAAGAGGTTTCTATTATGGAAAAGATGAATGAGTTATGGGGATCAACGGCAAGCTGTCTTTCTGCGGAATCCCCCAAAGCAGCATATTTCCGGCAAAGCAAATTTGCCATGTTTGTTCACTGGGGGCTTTATTCTCAAGCCGGGGGGCAATGGAATGGAAAAACTTATCACGGGATCACCGAATGGCTCATGTGTACGGCAAATATCTCTGCAAAAGATTATGCCGGACTTGCAAAAGAGTTCAATCCATCAGAATTCAATGCCGCCGATTTTGTGGCAACAGCGAAAGCTGCCGGAATGAAATATATCATCATCACAGCCAAGCATCACGAAGGGTTTGCAATGTTCAAATCGGCGGATCCGTTCAATATTTATGATGCCACACCATTCAAAAGGGATCCCATGGCAGAGCTGGCTGATGAGTGCAGAAAACAGGGACTCGGACTTGGGTTCTATTACTCCCAATTTCAGGATTGGCAGGCATATAACCGCTGGGATGAATCCCTGAAAGATGCTGATTTCAACGATTATTTCCAGAATAAGTGTCTGCCTCAAATCAAGGAACTTCTGACAAATTACGGAAAGTTGGCGTTGATCTGGTTCGACACGCCTGGCGCAATGACAGAGGAACAATCCCGGAAAATCGTGGAACTGGTGCATGAGTATCAGCCGGATGCACTGGTCAACAGCAGGATCGGAAACGGTGTCGGTGACTATTCCAGCATGAACGACAATGAAGTTCCGGCAGAACGGATCCCCGGTTTGTGGGAGTGCATCCGAACAAGCAACAACAGCTGGGGGTATTCCGATATCGATCAGGATTTCTGTTCCGGAAAAGAGATCCTCCATGACCTGATCAGCGTTACAGCCCGTGGCGGAACATTTATGGTGAATATCGGACCCGATAGAAAAGGACGGATCCCTGCACCATGCCGTCACGCTCTTCTGGAAACCGGAAAATGGATGCAGAAGTATGGCGAAACTGTCATTTACGGTGCTGATTCTTCTCCATGGAACGCCGCCCGTCAGTGGGGCGACTGTACGCGGCGCGGCAATAAAGCCTACTTTATCCTGAACAACTGGACTCCCGGTGGAATGATCACAGATTACGGTTTTCCGGGAAAAATCAGCAAAATCGTCTGGCTGGGCGGAAACAAAACGGTTGAGTTCAAACAGGAAGATAATCTTCTGAAACTGACACTTCCTTTTGAACGCAGCGAAGATCTCTATGAAGTTCTTGAGGTCACTTGCAGCGAACAGATCCCGGAAACAAATGAAAATATCCTTGTCGTTACGCCGGAAAATCCGTGCCGTCTTCCCGCAGAACAGGCTGTTCTGACCGGAGCGGAGTTGAAGCACGATTTCTGGGCAGAACGGTTCGGAGAATTTATCTATGTGAATATCATCCACAACTGGCAGCCGGGCGGGAAAGCGAAGTGGGATTTTGAGCTTTCCGAACCGGGATATTACAGAATTTCCATCCGGTATCAGAAAGTAGATCTGGAAAACCGAGTCTGGAAAATCTCGGATGAATCGGGAACTGTTATTGAACGCTGGCTTCCGGATGCACAACAGTTGCCCCCTCCCCCGCTTCAGACAGAACCGACGGCACGGATGCACACAGCCAAGGCCGGAGTGATCTTTTTCCGGAATGCAGGACATCATACTTTGTCACTTGAATCGACCCGACCTGAGATCGGTTCAGAGCTTCAAGTTGCAGAATTGATTCTGGAGCATTTTTAAAACTGTTTTTTCAAAAAAAAGCATAAAAAAGATCTTTCAAATCTAGAAAAATGCAAATTATTGCATGATTTAAGTATTTTTCTCCCGATTGCAGTATTTACAAACAGAATTTTTTCTGCTATATTTACGACAGATTGCGGAAGTTGTGTATTATTCTGCGTGTGAAAATATTATAAAAAATATTCATGAGGGAGAGAAAAATTATGAAGAGAGAAACAAAAAACTGTTTCACACTGATTGAGCTGCTGGTTGTTATTGCTATCATTGCGATCCTTGCAGGGATGCTGCTGCCGGCATTGAACACATCCCGGGAAAAAGCCAGAATTTCCGGATGTACGAACAATTTGAAGCAGTTGTATCTTTCAGTCAGCCAGTATTGCAGTGATTACGGTATGGAACGTGTCCCGAATTACATGTCTCAAGGCGGAACACAGGCCGGAGTTTCCGATTTCTGGAACGTCCTGCTGATTAAGACAGGATATATTGCTCCGGGAAAAGGAAGTTCTAAAAATGAAGAAGAACCCGCCAATACACCGGAAATTTTGAAATGCCCCACATTCCAGGGGAGCTGGAACGATACTGCTCATACAAGCAGAGGGCGTGGATGGGCACAAACAAAATCTACCGATTACTATATTAACGGATATCTCTCAAGAACAAACTATAAAACATTGCCCAAAGAACATATTTCCGACAATCCCAGCGGTACGATGTATTTTGCAGATTTCAGCAACGGAAACACCGGAGCTGTATGCGGAGCTGCTGATAATTGGGATGAACAGATAAAACTCCGCCACCAAACAGGGGCAAATTTCATTTTTCTGACCGGAAATGTAAGATATCTTCAAAAATCCAAAATTCCTTATTCTGCCAACCCGGCTTATGCGGGGAAGACACCGAATAAAACATATTTCTGGCGTTATAAACTCGGAGCAAATGCAACTCCGCCTTACTATGACAACTGGGAATAACAACCAAACAAGTCTCAAAAGCAACTGCACTATTTAGTTGACTCAAAATGAAACTGACAGATATTGATAAAAATTTCAGGTCGTTGGTCCCCGACGATCAAGGGTTCGTCTATCGCAATGTTCTGGATGGGATCTTCTCTCTGGAAGGTCTCGCATGGAGACATTGCAATAAAGAACCGTACTACCGTCTCCCCGAAAGATTGACAGAATACGATGTCAACAAAGGCGCATTGGAACTGGCTCATAACACAGCCGGGGCATGTGTCCGGTTCATAACGAACTCCACAGAAATCATCCTGAAAGCTGATATCGGATGGGATCTCGGACTGCGCCACAATGTCGGGCGGCGCGGGTTCGATTGTTACTTCAGAAAAGATGGCTTGCTCCGTTTTCACCGGCTTGTCCGCCCGGAACCGCAAGACGACAGTGTCAAGGGAACCTGTGCCCAGAATCCTTCCGGGGAACTGCGGGAGTGGTGGATCAACCTGCCTCTTTACGGCGGTGTGACCAAACTGGAAATCGGATTGAAAGCCGATGCGGAACTTCTGCCCCCTCCCCCGCACAAAATCGGAAAGCCCATTCTGTTTTACGGTTCTTCCATCACCCAGGGCGGCTGTGCCTGCAGACCGGGGAATGCTTATACATCCATGCTCTGCCGTACAGTGGATGCCGAACAGATCAATCTCGGTTTTTCCGGCTGCGGCAAAGGGGAAATCGCTGTTGCAGAAGCCATTGCGGAGTTGGATCTTGCGGCATTTGTTATGGACTATGATCATAATGCGCCGACAGCAGAACATCTGGAAGCGACTCACAGCAGATTTTTCCGGGCTGTCCGGGAAAAACATCCGGAGTTGCCCATCATTATGATTTCCCGCCCGGATTTCTATGCCTCCGAACAAAGTATCGTTTACCGTCGGGAGATTATCCGGAAAACATACACCGATGCGTTGGCTTCCGGTGATAAAAATGTTTATTTCGTCGACGGTGAAACGCTCTGGGGAACGGAAATGCGGGACTGCTGCACCTTTGACGGCTGTCACCCAAACGATCTCGGATTTTACCGGATGTATGAAAATATTCTTCCGACACTGAAAAAAGCGTTAAATATCAAATAAGAAAGGAAATTCTATGAAAAAATTCATCACCTGCCTTCTTGCAGCGGCAGCAGTCGTCACCTCTGCATGGGGACAAATTTTAACGATTCCTTACAAACAGGACCCTCCTGTCAGTGTTGACGGAAGTCTGAACGACTGGAACGACGCAAAATGCGGCATTGTGAAAGTCAAAGGAAAATCGAATCTTCTGAACGGGTTCAAAGCTGTTCCGACAGAAAAAGATCTTTCTGCAACATTTTATTTTTCCTGGAAACCAGCCGGACTTTTCTTTGCCGCAGCGGTCAAAGATGATAAACTGGTTCAAAACGGGGAAGATATGGCATTCTTCGACGGAGACCACATTGAATTATTTCTTGACGTTGCTCCCTCGGAAAAAGATGCAGGTGCAGGATTCGGGAAAAAGCAGTTCCAGATCGGATTCACCCCCGGCAACTTTGCAAATCTGAAGCCTGCGATTTATATTCCCTACCCCAACGGGAAAAAATTGGTTCATGCACTTTGTGCCGCAGAAAGAACAGTTGACGGCTGGAATCTCGAAGCCTTTATTCCCTGGAAAGAACTGGCTGGAAAAGAGATCAACCGCAATGATGTGATCGGCTTGACCGCATGGGTCAGCGATACGGATGTCGACAGTGGAAACCAGTTGAAGCCGGAACATATTCTGACAACAGGAAAACCAGATGCTCAATTCCGCAGCCGTCCGGATCTTGCTCCCGCCGTCTTTGCTGATTCCAACGGTGGACATGAAGCAGTTGTTTCTACGCAGAAACCGGTAGTCCTCAGTAACGCATCTATTCCGGCAAAAGGACAGAAAAGTTTTGAATTTACACTGAAAAAGCCTGCCGGAAGCTATCTTACCCCGGTACTTCGTTTGAATGCAAACATTCGGACAACAGCAGTCTTCAGCGGCTACGCCCGGGTGCTTCATATTTATGTCAACGGAAAAGAACTGACTCATTATAATCTTCTGAAACCTGAAAATGATTTTTACACTAATAATGGCAGTAAGGGACAGATTTTCCAGAAAGGTTTTGGCTATCTTCTGCCTTACACCAAAGACGGAAAAGCAGGAAATCTTCCGAAACATACACTGCGTTTCTTTGCCCAGCACTACAATATGCATGAATTTGTACTGGATCTGACCGGAATTGTCAAAGAGGGTAAAAATACGATCGTTATCAAAAACACTCTTGATAAAAAGTATACAAAATTTCTGGATGTTACTGATATCAAAGTGAACTATGAGGTCGTAAAAGAACGGAAGAACCGTAAACCTGCTCCGACAGGAAAGATCCCTGTTATCAAGCTGAAAAGCAAGATTCCCCTGCCCGACATCGTCAAACTGGAAGGCAGCAGATTTATTATTACAATGAAAGACGGACGATATCTTGTTACAAGCCGTTTCTCTACCCCGGACGGAAAGTGGGTGTACGGTTCCAACAAGTTCTTCAAACACCAGCGCAAATTTGAAAAGAAAGGGGAACTGATCCTTGTCAGCGATACATTTACAAATTTGACCAATGAAAATCTTCCGCTGAAACAGGAACATACGATCAAAGTCCCCAGCAACGATACAGTTCTGTATCTGAACGGCATCGAAACCAAGACCGGAAAAAATATCCGGAGATCCATCGGCAACTACTCTGTCTTTGCCGGAAGAGGTGTTGGCGGAGGGGTCGGACTTTACGCCATCAACCCGGAATTTCAGATCCATTCCGGTGCATTTATTCCTGCCCCGCAGCATGCAACGCTCTGTGATGACCAGTTTGTATTGCCTCCGGGCAAAACATTCACCCAGCAGTTTGTTATGGTTCCGCTCACAAGCGGCAGCTATTATGATTTTGTTAATGTTGTCCGCCGTTATCTCAACATAAACCGGACTCTCAGAGGTCCCAGCTGCAGTTGGGCTCAATATAAATGGATGGAAGGCTTCTACAACCGGCTGGCTGTCTACAATGTGAATCAGATCATTGTGGACTTGGGACAAATCGGAACGCCATTTCTGACCTCACCGGATATTCCTTTCATCAAGAAAATGATAACGAAACTCAGAAAAGTCAGACCTCAGGCAAAAATCTTCCGTTATTATCATTCACAGATCGAATCCGCCTCCAACGTTGATCATAAAGACGGAAGACTGATGATGAAAAACGGACAGCAGGCCCGTTATGGACATCAGAACAAACTGTATCTGACACTGGAAGGAACGGATTACGCCAAAATGATGGAAAAAGTAATTGACGATCTTCTGGAAAATTGGGACATCGATGGCATTTACTGGGATGAATTTTCCTCCAGCGGACCGGATTATCATTACGGGCAGCCGTGGGATCAGTGCTCCGCTGACATTCACCCGGTGACCAATAAGATCATTACGTTGAAATCCAGCTGCTGGATCTTGCAGAGACCATGGAAAAACCGGATGGCTGACAAGATCAAAGACAAAGGAAAATTGCTTGTTGCAAACGGCGGTGATGCTCTGATGGGTGAATTTGCAAACAAGGTTTATCAGACCTTTACCGAAACCCAGTTTGATTACAATAACACAAGAGTTCATTTCAGCACTCCGATCTCCTATGCTAACGCGGAACACATGGACCGCAGCAAATTCTCAGAATGGTATGACAAACACCTTGATGCGATCAAATACGGATGTCTCTTCACCTATGCGTTCCCGTCACAGCCCCATACAGGAGCGGTTTATCATACGGTAACTGATCATCTTTATCCTTCCACACCGATGGAAATCCACAATGGTTACATGATTGCCGAAGAGCGTATCGTCACCATCCGCAGCGGCTATTTCGGCTGGGAAGACAACTCCGGACATACCATTTATGTGTATGATCACACCGGCAGAGAGGTAAAGAATCACAAACTGAAGACCGTGAAGATCAACGGAAAAACATATTCAGAAATCAGATTGCCCCAGGACTGGACAGCAATCATTGTACGCAAGAAATAAAATAAAAGGATTTCATCATGCAGAAACTTGCTTCACTCGGCGGAAATAAAGTCGTTTCCGGAGATAGAACTGTAAAAGTTCAACCGTGGCCCCCGCGCAACGAAGAAACGCTCGAACTTCTCAAAGAGGTTTACCTCAGCGGAAAATGGTCCTTCAACTCTGAATCTGAACAGGCTTTTGAAAAAGATTTTGCAGAATATCACGGTGCAAAATATGGAATTTTTATGGCAAACGGAACCACAACACTGGAATGTGCCCTGACAGCTGTCGGGGTCAAACCCGGTGATGAGGTGATCGTCCCAGCCCTGACATGGATGGCTACTGCCGTCGCGGCAAACTATGTCGGCGCGATCCCTGTCTTTGTCGATGTTGAACCCACAACACTTTGTATGGATCCGGTCAAGCTCGAAGCTGCGATCACTCCGAAAACCAAAGCTATCATTCCTGTTCATGTCTATGGCTCCATGGCTGATCTGGAAAAAATCCTGCAGATTGCAGATGCCAAAGGAATTCCGGTGATCGAGGACTGCGCCCATATGCATGGCGGATTCTGGAACGGCAGAGGTGTCGGCAGCTGGGGGAAAGTCGGTTCTTTCAGTTTCCAGCAGAGCAAAACCATGAGTTCCGGCGAAGGCGGGATCTGTATCACCAACGATCCGGAAATTGCAGATAAACTTTACCGTCTGAAACACATCGGCTACTCCCGTGGATTGGCGCAGGGTCAGGCGCAGAAAGCTCCGGAAGGCATGGTTTGTCATAACTACCGCGCAACAGCATTTCAGGCTGTCATTCTGCATCAGCAGCTGAAAAATCTTCCCGGACTGATCAAGACTTATGCAGAAAATGCCGCTTATCTGACGGAAAAGATCAAAGATATTCCCGGTGTCCGGATCCAGGCTCCCGGACGCCTTGCAAATCCTCAGGCTTATTACTCTTTCCATTTGATCTTTGACGGTGGAGAGTTCAAGGATATCCCCCGCTGGCTCATCAGCAAGACCTGTTATGATGAAGGCTTTGACATCGGAAACGGCACACATGGACCGGTCTACAAGCACAATCTTTTCAATCTGAACAAAGAAAAAGGAGAGTATCGGATTGCGGAAGGCTCCTGCAAGGTTTGTGAAGAGATGTGCAATCATACACTTGGAATCTTCCATCAGCCTCTGCTTTATCGGGAAAACATGGATATCATCAGCGACATTCTGCATAAAGTTGCTGATAACATGGATGGACTCAATGAATTGGCAAAGGACTGGAAGTAAGAGAAATCCTTTTGAGGTAATTTCAAAAGTCCGGCAAAATTTGGCTGAAAAAAGATTGTTGATGAGTTGGAAATGGTAGTTTGAGCGTGGCTACCCACAGGGTAACCACCGAAAACGCTCCATTTGCAGATCGCAACAAGAATTTTCTGCCATTTTTGAAGACTTTTGAAATTGCCTCTTTTGTCAAAAAAATGAAAACAGGGACTTGTAAAACTGTTCCGGAGTGTTAGATTATTGAAGACAATATTTGACGCCCGGCAAACAATCCCTGTTTTAAATCTTAAGGAAAAGAAAGATGAAATATATTGATTTTCATGCACATGCCTATCGTTATCCGGTTCCGTTCGTGACAAAATTCTGTACGGTTGATGAACTGCTGGATCGGTACGACCGTTACGGGATCGAAGCCGGGTTCGTGCTGCCGGTGGTAAACTCGGAAATTTATCTTCCGCAGGCAAACGAAGATATTCTGGAAATGGCAAAGGCTCACCCGAAACGCATTTTCCCCTATTGCAACATTGACCCCCGTGCATTGATCAACCGGGCGGATGCTCCTCTGGATCAAGTGCTGCAGTATTATAAAGATCTCGGCTGCTATGGTGTCGGAGAGATCATGCCGAACATGCCCATGGATGATGAACGGGTTCAGAACCTCTTTGCCTGTGCTGAAAAAGTCGGCTTGCCGGTAACAACAGACGGCTCAGACCGTCCGAACGGAGACTTCGGTTTGTATGATCTGCCGGGGCTTCCCTATCTGGAACATACGCTTCAAAGATTCCCGAAATTGAGATTTATCGCTCACGGTCCGGTCTTCTGGGCTGAATGTACCAGCCGCCCGCGCCCGGCAAGATGCAAACCGGTTTTCGGCGTTGATGGTCTTCAGCATGGTTCGCCGCGAGCCGTCGGAAAAATCGATTCCGAAGGTGTTGCGCTTCAGCTTCTGCGCGACTTCCCGAACCTCTACGCAGAACTTTCCGATGCAATGGCTTATCTGCGGCAGGATGAAGATTTTGCAGTCAAAGTTCTTTGTGAATTTCAGGATCGTTTGTTCTTCGGAACCGACTGCTGCAACAGTGAAACTGAGTGTCAGTTCAATGGCAAACTCTGGTTCGATAAACTGCATGAAAGCGGAAAACTTCCCACCGAAGCATGGAAGAAAATCTGCCGGAACAATGCAATTGACTTCTTTAACCTTGACCTGGAGAAAGCATAAATGGCAGATATCTGCAGTTATAACTTTGACTCTCAAGGAGTTATGCGGAAATTCGGTTCAAAGCTCTATTTTAACCGGGTTCTTTACGGCGGTCATGAACGGGATCTGGAAAGTTACGGCAGATTCTTCACATTTGCAGGTGATACCCCCGTCTTCATGGGTGCGGCAAGCGACTGCATGAAAAATAACTGGTGCTATCAGGCAAAACGCGGAATGCTTCAATCAGGGATCTCTTTGACTCCCGGCGTTGTTTTCGGAGGTGCCCGGGATCTGTACGGCAGATGGTTTCATCAGGCAGGAGATGTTCTTGCAACCTGGCATCACGGCTATATGGAATACTCCCTCAGCGATGTTTCCCTCTATTTCCCTGAAAAAGAAATCTCCATGGAAGTCTACCCCCTGCAGAAGCATGACGGTTATCTTGTACATTATAATATTATTGCAGATTCCGAAATCGTTTTCTGTGCGGTACTCGGAGGTATGACAGATTATATCAGCAGATTCGACAAACTGGATAACCCCCGCCGGGAGCTTTCTCTTGAAGACTGTAAGGATTCCGCAGCCGCAGTTTCCGGTAAAGTCGGCTGGATCGATCACACTGCCGGAAAGGACAGAATCATTGCCGGCTGCAACTTTGAAGCAGAACTCGTTACAGATGCGGCTGAAGCTGCCCTTGAAACGACTCCAACAATGGCGATTCCGGCGCACGAAGGCGTACCGGCTGTTCTGAAATTCATCAAACATCTGGCTCCGGGCGAACGGCTGGAAGGCGATCTGGTCGTCCTCTATAACGGAACAGAAGAAACGTTGCAGTATTATCTTGATGCGGATCGCCGCGAAGAGATCGTAAAGGGGATCCGCAGCAAACACACCGGTATCAAAATGCAAACTCCGGATCAGCGGCTCAATGCAACTGTTACAGATTTGCAGATCGCTTTGGATGCGGCATATCATGCACCGACTTTTTTCCACGGAGCGATCGGATATCATGCGCCGTTCCTCGGCTGGCGCGGATGGTATGGAGGCTCTCTTGCCGGATGGTTTGAACGGATCCGGATGGCGACACGGGCTCATCTGAAAACTCAGATGAAGCCGAACGGCGAAGAAAAAGTCTGGTATGACGGTGCAGACCGCCCGGATCTTGACCATGAAGGGACACAGTATCATCATCTGCTGAACTCCTATGGAAAACTGACTGCAATGCTTTACATGGAAGATATTTACGACATGCAGGAAGTTTATGTTGATATGGTTCTGCATTATCTGGAACGCAGCTGCGACCTGGAACTCGGCGCAGAGATCTTCGATGCCATGGCGGACATTCTTGCTTGGGAAGAACGGATCCTTGATCCCGACAACGATGGTCTTTATCAGAATTTCCTCAACACCTGGATCTCTGACGGTCATGTGTACAATGGCGGCGGCTGCACACAGGCAAGCTGTTACAATTTTGCAGCGAATACCCTTATGGCTCAACTCGGAAAAAAGCTGGGACGTGATACTGCCATTTTTGAAAAGCGTGCTGAAAAGATAAAACATGCGGTCAACTCCGTTCTCTGGCAGGAAAAGGAAGGTGTTTTTGCAGAATTTGTCGATACGATCGGGAACAAATTGCTGCACCCTGCCCCGGAGCTTTCAACTATCTACCTTGCAAGCGAAAGCAATCTCGCAACCCCGGAACAGATGGAACGGTCTCTCCGGTACACGGAAAAACATATCCGCAGTGTTAAAACCCTCAACCGTAAGGGAAGACTGGCTTATTCTTCCGCATGGCTGCCGAAAAAATATTCCACATGCGGTCTGTTCCCTGCCGAAAATGCAGCGTTGGCACTGGCTTACTTCAGAAATTACCGCAAAGGTGCAGCTCTGCAGCTCCTTGACGGTCTTCTTGATGCTTTTGCGCTGAGTCAATCTCCCGGCGGGATTTCTCATGTTCTGACAGCCAAAGGGATCGGCGATGGTGGAGACTGGGATTTTACAGATGTCACCAGCCCATATCTCAGAATGCTTGTTGAGGGGCTTTGGGGAATCCGTTACCATCGGCTTGCAGATTTTATTGAAATCGCGCCTCAGCTCCCGGAATACTGGGATCATGCAGATATAGAACTGCCTGATCTCAAAGTGGATTTTTGCCAGAGTTCCGGCATAAGACAGCTGAAAATCCAAACTCAGCTCGACGGAACAAAGCGGATCATTCTTGCCGGTGATATCGAAGTAAAAACGCTCAGTACAGAAGCTGAAACTGAAGAAATCTTCAGCGGCAGCACTCCTTTGACAGTGATCGTCTGGAAAGGAATCGGTTCGCTGGAAATCACATACTCCGGAACATCTGCAAATCTGGAAATCCCGGAACTTGTTACTGCGATTCCTGAAGCACCGGCTCGTGAAACAGCACCGGATTCCTGTGAAAATATTGCGCTGCAGGATTATTTCAATGTTGAACTGACCCATCTGTTTGACCGTGAATTTCTCTCACCGCGTCCCGTCGGATATTCCATCGGAGCGCGTCTCAACGGAAGATATGCCTGGGAATGGAATCACTTCGGACACAATGAAGTCGTGCTGAATGATGATGCTCTGCGGAATGCGCCGAACGGCATTTACACCCTGCCCGGAAAATGGAGTTTCCCGACTCCGTCCGCCGGAAACAATGCAGTCTGTGTTTCCATGTGGGACAACTTCCCGACGATGCAGAAAATCCCGCTTTCCGGCAAAGGGAAGGAACTTGTTCTTTTCATGTTCGGTTCAACCAACGCCATGCAGAGTTTTGTTGTTAATGCCCGGATCACAGTGAATTACGCCGATGGCGGTTGTGAAAAATGTAACTTGATCGAGCAGATCAACTTTGATGATCTGATGGTTCCGGCATTCCAGCAGCAGTATGAACGGTTTTACTGGGCAAACGGCAACCATGGTTTCGTTGTAAGGATCCAGCTTGATGAAGCAAAAAAATTGAAAGACTTTACAATGGAAGCAGTTGCAAACGAAGTCATCGCAGGACTTCTGGGGGCGGCGGTTGTCCGTTGATTGAGTTCTGAAATATTAAAGCACGGTCAGTTTGATTTTCTCTGCTGTCCGTGCTTTTTTATGTTTTTTATCAGATTTTCCGAAAAAATATTTGCAATAATCCAATTTGCATGTATGTTGTAAAAAAAAAGAAAAGGATTTTCCCATGAGTATATTGATTAAGTCTGTTCTTCTTGACAACAAAACCGTTGATGTTGCCATTGACGGAAACAGGATCACAAAAATCGGAGCAGATATAGCCGGAACGTTTGATACTGTTATTAACGGCAGCGGGAAAGTTGCCCTGCCCCCGTTTTACAATACCCACGGTCATGCGGCAATGAGTTTGTTCCGCGGTTTGGCTGACAATCTGGAACTGTTCGACTGGCTCTACAACCACATCTGGCCGGCAGAAGAAAATCTGACAGAAGAGAGCGTTTATTGGGGATCAAAGCTGGCGATCCTTGAGATGATCAAAACCGGAACAGTGTTCTTTAACGATATGTATTTTTATCCGCAGGCAACAATCCGGGCGGCAGAAGAGATGGGCATCCGCGCAATGGTCGGCATGATCAATGCAGACAGAGTCTCTCCTGAAAAACAGAAATTTTATCATTCTCATAACCAGATGATCTGGGAACAGAGAAACGATTTTTCGTCAAGAATACAGCTGGCATTTTCGCCTCATGCGATCTATACAGTCAGGGAAGACACCTTAAGAAATCTGGCGGAACGGGCTGCTGCAGAACGGGTTGCGATTCATATACATCTTGCTGAAACTCAAAAAGAAGTGGAAGATTGCAAAAAAGAGCATAACGGATTGTCTCCGGTTCAGTATCTTGATCAGTTGGGGGTACTGACGGATCAGACACTTTGCGCCCACTCCATCCATCTGAGCGATGAAGATATTGAAATTCTGAAAGAACGCAAGTCCATTCTATCT
>SUVT01000103.1 GCA_015061845.1 Lentisphaerota bacterium | reverse complement strand
ATTGCCTCAAAAAAATTCATAAAAACTGCACATCCTTACGCCCGTCAGGGCGCACTTCACGTTTGCCGCAGGCAAACTCTTCACACCTTCACATCTTCACTCAATCAGCGTTCACGCTGATTGAACTGCTGGTTGTGATCGCAATCATCGCAATTTTAGCCGGGATGCTGCTTCCTGCATTGAATAATGCACGGGAATCCAGCCGCAGCTCCAGCTGTCTCAATAACCTGAAACAGATCGGACTTGCCCAGGCTGCCTATTCTCAGGAAAATAATGAGTGGATCGTACGCGGATATGCCAATGTCAGAGAACTGAACGATCCCCGCGCCGCATGGTACGGGATCCTTTCCGGGGTGGATTTATCCAACTTTAAAATGTCAAATAACGGGATGGTTACTTATACAAATGCCATGGCGATGGGAACGTTCGGATGTCCATCCCAGAAGCTTGTCAGCGGATGGAATTACACGCATTACACTTCTAACGACTTCCTGCTCATGACAAGTATTACTTCCGAGATGAAATTCCGCAAACTCTCTTCCGTGACTGCTGCATCATCTGCGATTTTTGCCGGTGACAGCAATCTGACCGATGGACCGGGAACCAGAAGTATCCGCTGGTTCAGCTACCGTCACGGTGGCATGAATGATTCCAGAACAGCACGCGCAGATACAAAAGTCGGTGCCAATGGAAGAACCAACCTCATCATGATGGATGGTCATACAGAAACGAAAAAAGTCGAAGAGCTGGAAACAGCGGTTACCATTCCGACACCATCCAACACAGTTACTCAGACTTATATCAACAAGCATTTGCTGAACGGATTCAAGTATTGATTTATGAGGAGGATCTCATCTATGAAAAAAACAGCAATTCTGACCGTTTTGGGCGCAGTATTCCTTTCGGTTACTGCCCGGGAGGTCTCAATAACCAAGCCGAAAATGCAGACTCCGCTTTGCCGGAAAATAGAAATTGATTCTGCGCAGGATTATACTTTTACGATCAATGCAAAGGGCGGAAAAGGGAAGCTGACGATCCGTTTTTATCAATTCGATAATGCCCAGCGGCGGATGGGGCATGCTCATACCAACGGCAAGGCTGATACTCTCACAGAACTCGCAGCACCGGCGATTGCCGGAACAAAAGAGTTCATTGTGAAAGATGCCTCCAAGTGGCTGCAGCCCCGTTCCGGAACAAATATTGTTGCATTCCGGGCAAAAGCTGATTGCAGCGATCTTCCGAACTTCGGCATTGATTATTATTCAAAAGGCATTACGAAACTTCCTGACGGAACATGGAAAATCGAAATGAAAACACCGCTCCGCAGAAGTCATCCGGCAGGGTCCCTTGTCCGGCAGCATTATGACGGAGGGCATCTTACCATCACTGTTCCCCTGCCGTTGAAAAAACCGTTCAAGACGATCATAAAGGCATCAAAAGGGCTTGGACCCCATCATGGCACATGGTGGCAGGGTGCGGCTTATGTTCAGCCGACAGCAATCATTACAGATAATGTTCCTGTGACCATTACAGAGATGTCGCTGACTCCGGTTTCCGGCGCAAAGAAAGCCACTGTGCCGCAGCCTCAGAAAACCGTTAAGCCGCAGAAGATAACTGTGAAAGTTCAGCCTGCCAAAAAAGCAGTTTCATCAGTTTCGGCAAAACCGCAGAAAATGGGCGTGTATGGAACTCAGAAAATCCTGAAAAACACCATCGACGAATCTGTTTTCCTGAACCGTTATTTCATGAGTCAGAATAAACGGTACAACTGGTCCGGAACAACGATGAGAAATCTTTCAATTCCGGCTTCCGAGGTCAAGCAGTTTGAGTTTGATCTTAAAACAAAAATCAGCTGCTTTGTTCGTGTGATGTTTATTTTGAAAAAAAGCGACGGAACGTTTTTGAACATCGTCACGGTGTCAAAATCTGTGATTCCGGACGGAAATTACCGCCGTTACATTTTTCATCCGCAGGATTCTCCCCGGTGGGATAATGATGCTGTGCTGACCGGATGGACGATCCGCATTGTTGATTATGAAGAGATTGGAAAAGAAATGGGGGTGCGGAATCCCCGGATCCTTACACAGAAAAACCTTTTTACGGGAGCTGATTTTGTCAAGCAGGGCAATGATGTGGTTCTTCACGAAATGCGCCCCCTCGGAAAATACAAACTCAGCTGGCAAAACGGAACCTGTCCGGGTGTCAAACTCAGATTTTTCAATCACAAAATGGAGGAGATTCCCAATACGGCGGTCTCTCTGAAAAAAGGTGAGAAAGAAACTACGTTTACAGCTCCTGAAATGATGATTTATGCCGTTGCTTCCATTGACGGCGCAAAGAATGCCGGATATCCGAAAGTGGATTGTCTGCACTGGCAGATCCGCTATAAACCGGAACTCTTCTGGAAAGGAAAATGGATCTGGTCACGGTTCGGAAAAGGTCCTGATTACGCCTATGTCTGGTTTGAACGAACCTTTGATCTGAAAGAAAAACCGGAATATGCTGTTCTTGGTCTTATGGCTGACGATAAATCTGAAATTTATGTCAACGGCGAACGGGTCGGTGCAACGTTCCGTTACAGCATTCCGGACAGATTTAATATCACCGATCATCTTCAGAAAGGAAAAAACAAAATCACAGTAAGAGTTTACAATCTTGACTCTGCAGCCGGACTTTGTGCAGATGTTTACTGGAAAAACGCCGATGGAAAAGAAGGGTTCGTTCTGACCGACAAACAGTGGCTCTGTCATGAAAATGGAACATCCACGGCAAAGCCCGCAGCGATCAATTCTCCCACGGTTGAACTGGGCGATCCTGCTTATACGGCTCCGTGGTCCGCTTACATCGGGTTCGTTTATGTTGGCCCCAGAGGGCGTTTTACGCTGAAGAAAAGCGAAAACGGAAAATTTACTGCGGTTCTGGACCGTTCAGTGATCTCTCTTTTCCGGACACTTCTTTTTGAACGCCGCACCGCCTCCGGAAAGGTCAGTAAATTTCTTCTTCCGGCATCCATGACAAAAAATGCTGATGGTACAGTTACTGTCAGTTATCCGAAAATTCTGCCTGCAGAAGAGCCCAGCAAAGTTTATCTCATTGATGATTTCTGGGAAGTCACCGGGGGAAAAGCTCTTGCAGAACTCCCGGCAGTTGCCGTTAAACCGACAGAGTTTCAGAAAGCGGAATTTGTGAATGTCGGAACCCGGACAATGCTGAAGTTCCGCGGAAAACTCTGGAACCCTGCATTCTATCTGAACCGCTATCCTGAACGGAAAGATGCCATTCAGAAGATAGGGATCCACAGTTATCATCTCAGCTGTGAGTTTACAGATGTCTGGCGTGGAGTCAATCAGTATGATTTCACGAATCTTGACCGGAAGATGGAACTGCTTGCCACCATGGATCCGGAGGCGATTTTCATTCTTGATATCGGTCTTTACATGCCCGATTGGTGGCTGGAGGCTTATCCTGATGAAGCCTCTGCCTACTTTGAAGGAACCCGTCGGAATACTTATGACGATGTTCAGGCTCTTGCCTCCAAACGCTGGCTGAAAGATTCCGAAGCTCCCATCAAAGCAATATTGGATCACATCCGCAAAAAGGGATTTGCTGACCGTATCTGGGCGTTCAATCTGACGAACGGACGCGGCAGTGAATGGTTCTGGGGCGGAGCTTCTGCCGGAACAGACTTCTACCGTAAACGGGCTCATCCGGGGTACAGTCCTGCCGATTACAGAACATTCCGTGCCATGCTCCGGAAGTGGTATCCCGATGATGCCGCTCTTGCCAGAGCGTGGAACATGCCGGGGCTTACTGTGGAAACTGCAAAAATGGCGAATCCCACACTGCGGAGAACCGGTGCTGTCGGTTCCCTTTTCGATCCGGCGAAAAACGCTCAACTCATGGACTGGTTCCGTTTCCGCAACGAATCCCTTGCAGAAGCCATCAACCACTTTGGACACTACTTCAAGAAAGTTACCGGAAACGGACCCCTGATCGGCTGTTATTATGGTTACTGGATAACTCTGGCAGAATCCGGCTACCGCAGCCAGCTTATCACCGGGCATAATGGTTTCATGACCTGTCTGCGTGATGATGCCGTGGACTTCTTCCGTGCGCCCTCCCGCTACAGTTACCGGAGACCCGGCGATCCGAACGGGATCATGATGCCTTATTCCTCCTTCATGTACCACAACAAAGTCGTTTTCATTGAAAATGACCAGCGGACAGCTTTTGCTCCCAGTCAGGGCGACAGCAATGATGTCTATGCCTGCCGTCCTTCCACTCCCATTGAATCTGTCGGACAGATCAACCGGGAATTCGGGATGGCTCATGCAGCAGGTGTTGCCCATTACTGGTACGAAAACCCGCCGGGAAGTTTCTACGAACCTGCCATCGTGGCAGTTCTGGATGAACAGTACAAAGCAGAGGCAAAACTGCCGCCCGTCAAAGGGTTTATTCCTGTGGAAACAACCATCGTCTGCGATGTGGAAAGCATCTATCATTCAGTTGACGGTAACGATGGCATTTTCCCGCCTGCGATCAAAGGCTTGTTCCGGCACTACAACCGTCTCGGCGCACCGTTTACCAATGTTGTCGTTGATGACCTGGTGGAAAAGGGCAGAGCCCCGGCGCATAAACTGTATATCATGCTGCCGACTCTTGTGCTGTCAAAGGCGCAGAGAGCTGCTCTCAAGAAACGGTTTGAACGGGAAAAAGCAACGGTTCTCTGGCTTTATTCTGCCGGTTCCAGTTATCCGGATAAAGGACCTGCGGCAAACTATTGCGGAGACTTCCTCGGGATCAAATTTACCATGGATGCCAAGCCGCAAACTGTGACTCTGTTCTGGAACGGTGAAAAGTTTGTCAGCCGTTTCACCAATGCCCCCTGGTTCTTCCCTGTTTCCGGCTATGATTCTGTGCTGGCAAAAGATGAGAAGAGCCGTGCCGCTGTTGTTGTGAAAAAGATCAACGGCGCAACTCATATCTTCTCTGCATTGCCTGATCTTCCGAAATCATTGCTGGATGCCATCGTCAAGAAAGCTGGAGTTTTTCAGTATGTGAAGACAACGGAGGACCCAATCTGGGCTGGAAATGATATTGTGACTCTTCATGCCTCAACAAGCGGGAAAAAGCAGATTTTCCTGTCCAGAGGAAAATATTTGAAGCCGCTCCTCGGACCCATGAAAAAGACAGTCCGTTCCGGAGAATCCTGGGATGCCATCGGCGGTCAGAGCTATGTTTTTCTTGTAACAGAGTAACAATCCGGGTCGATTCGTGATCGGGGAGACAAAAGAATAAATTTTAAGGAAATTTTTTCTCTTTTCTCCCCGAACCCCTCTTTCCGTTTTTCAAACCTTTTTGCGCAAGGCTACGGCGGACGTGAAAGGTGATGGGGCTTGGGGACGCGGAAAAGACTTTCCTCAAAAGTTTTTTCGCTTCCCCAAAACACTGCCCCTTATTGGAAAAATCAATCTTTCTCAGCGAAAACGACTTTATCGCACATGACAGCTGAGGGGGAAGATGAGCCCCTGACGTATGCCGGACCGGTTATTTTCAGAGAAACATAAACATCGTATTGCTTGTTCTTATCAAGTTTCCCTGTCGGGAACTGCATACCCCAGGTCCAATGGATCCAGCCTGCCAGCTTTCCGGTGTGTCCTTTCTTCAAAGTCCCGATCTTGTGCAGATGATACTTTTCATCCTGCGGGATCATGCCCGGTTTGAAGGTGTACTTGATCAAGTCACGTTTCCGCTGCATGTCAAAGATCCCAAGCGACATATTCTGTTTATGCCGTTCCGGTTTTCCTTCCAGACGGACCGCTTTTCCGCCGTCAGCCTGTGGATCATCGACTTTTGCACCGCGGAACCAGATATTGCTTGCAACCAGATGAACAGAGCATTTTTCCGGATCAAGACCTTTCGGAACGGAAGATTCTGCTCTGACAAAAAAGACTCTGTCGAGACGGAAATCGCTTGGTCCGGTTGCGCCTTTCACATAAGCAGGGCCGATGAATTTCAAAGAGGCATATACATCATATTCACTCTGTGCTTCGGGCATTTCCAGCGGGAAACGCATGTGCCAGGAGTAATGCGCCCAGCCTGTCAGGTGCATGAAATTGCCGGGTTTGAGTCTGCCCAGATGATAGATGTGGAATTTTCCGTCAGAGGGAATCTCTTTCCGGTTGATCATCCGTTTGACAGCATCCCGGCGCGTGGAGAGGTCAAAGATCCCAAGCTGTGGCTGACGGATCCGGTGACTCTCTTCCGAGATCCGGGGGGACTTCAGGGCTTTTCCTCCGAAACCATCGGGATCTTCGATGACAATTCCGCTGAATCCGGCAAAATCAAGCGTGACCTGTTCGGTTCTGTCTGCGGGGAATCCCGGGGGCAGGGGCGGCGGAGTCAGGATCATCTGCAGTTTTTGTTCCAATTTTGCAAGTGTCTGCTTGCGGTATGCGGGGGCAATCAATCTGTCGACTGCCGGACGGAAATTCTTCTTCAACCGGTTCACCAGCCGCTGATTTTCGGGATCATTGCCTTTCTTCCGGCTCAACAGAGAAATCATATCAACGGGCAGCCGTTCAAAGCCGACTCTGCGGAGATAAGTTTCATTCCCTTTTGCAGCGGCTTCTGCTTCGTCCAGCAAACGGTTTGCTTCGTTCAAAAATGCGGGAGTGATATGCTTCCAGTTTCTGGGAGGCTGCCTGCCGAGTGCCTGTCCGGTCGCTGTCTGATTTTTAACAAGAAGCTGAAAGAGTTTCTGCATGGGCTGAGCTGCCGAGCCATAGTATTTTTCAAAATAATCATTGATCAGCGCATCCACATCCCGGAACGGATTTTCGGTGAGCTTCATGTTGAGATAAAGGGTCAGGTCATGAAAACTCATGTTGAACATGGCTTTGGAAACGGATGCGATCTCCAATTCGCTGAAATACCGTTTGATTCCTGCCTGTCCATAAATTTTCAGGTTCGCTGTCATTGCCGGAATGGAAGTGTAAAGAGTCGGCTCACCGCGTTTCCCAACGACCAGATAATCCCACATGGCAAGGTTATCTGCAACTTTTTTCCAGTCATTGATCTGCTGCAGAAGATGTTTGTTGACCGGATGCGAAAGCGGTTTCATGGTATCGTTGCTGCCGGACCATTCATATCCGAGGAACGCAAACTGGACATAGACATTTTTCCGTGCTTTGATCCCTTTCGGAGCTTTTTCGCCCCACTGGTAGGCATCCATCTGGAAATTTGTGTCGGGATAAGCCGCAGCAAGATCATTGATGAAATCAAGCAGAACGCCGCTGTACGCGCCGTATTTTTTCTCCATTGCAAGACAGTTTTTGCATTTGCAGAGATCGGTGTTATCGTTTTGAGAAACCACCCAGAGCTGCATAGGCGCAAAGCCGCCAGCCTGAGCTTTTTTCCGGTCTTCTGCAATCATCTGACCGAGTTTTTCTTTGACTTTTTTCCGTGTGAGGGGACTGGTGAAACAGAACTGTCCGGGGCCTGTTCCATCTCTTGCGATCTGCCGTTTCCCATTGCTGCCGAGAGAGAAACACTCTGCGGGGAAACCTCTTCCGATGATATGGAATGTGTGACAATGTCCCCACTGACGGGTGTTGAAAAATTCACCGTTCATATTGTCGGGTGCGGCATCACGATTCTGTTTGTTCCATGAGAAGAGTTCCCGGGGAACCATGCCGATACTTCCGAGATAGGTGTACCGTGATTCCAGCACCGGTTTTCCCCGATGGTTCAATTTATCGTCGACAGTAATGGTTTTCAGTTTCGGGATATGTTTTTCTCCGACGGAAAAATATCTGCATCCGGCAAGTTCCAGGAACTCATAAACGGCGTAGAACGTTCCCCGGAGTTTTCCACCCGTGATGATCAGATTTCCATCGGGCATGGCTTTTATGAGCCACTCTTCATCTTTGAAAGATTCCTGATTGATTCCATTATTTCTTGCATAAGCGGTGTTGCCGAGATAAATAGCTTTTGTTTTACCGCTGAATGTTTTTTCAGAGACAACCGGAGATTTTTTCCCGAAAATCTCAGCAAGGTATTTCACCAGAAGTTGGTTCCCCTTTTTCTCTGTAATGGAAAGATTTTCCCCGGTTACGATGGTGTAATCCGGCGTGATCTCCATTGCATTCAGGAAAAATCCCAGACAGCACAAAATTAAAATTGCATAATGTTTCAGCATAAAAAATCCTTTCTCAAATCATTTGCAGCGGAAATCTTTTTCTGTTCCGCCGCTGATGTCCACGTTCCAGACATTTACCCATTTGTACCCCCATGAGGGCGCACCTTTTGCTGTGACCCAGAAGTAATTCTGAACTTCAACATGACCATCAACGAAGCTTTGCACAGCACCGGCTGGATGAGCCCGGTATTCTGCGATATTGACTTCCAGATCAGTCTTGCTGTCAGAACGTTTTGCACCCTGAAAGTTAAGACTTGTTACACCGCCGGTACTGCGCCAGGTGTCGATCCAGACCAGTGATTTTGAAGCATAAGCACCTGCCTGATTGATTTTTGTCATGACATTGATTTTACTTCCGTAAGGGATTGCTCCACCGGAAAACCAGTCACGGTACATATAATCGTTTTCGATTTGAATCCAGTTGTATGTTGTTTTATGTTTTACTGCAGCCGGACAAAGTAATGTTTCGATCCGGGAATAATCCCCATTTTTGGTGATGGTTTGTTTCCCGAAAGCCTCTTTCAGAAAGATCATATCAGCCCAGTTGTAGGGAACTGATTCTGCAAATTTCATTTTATTCGGCAGAACAGCACCGTTATTCGTATCTGCATACATCTGCCACGACAACAGGTTTTGCTTCATGTTGTTGATACAGGAAGTTTGCCGGGCAGAATTCCGGGAAGAATTCAACGCCGGGAGCAGCATCCCTGCAAGAATTGCGATGATTGCAATAACAACAAGCAACTCGATCAGGGTGAACCCCGATCTGTTTTTACAGAACGATCTAACAGATGAAGAAGATCTTACGGAATGGGCAGGTTGATCATTTTTTTTCATATTTTTCCCTCTTGTTTCATCCGTTTTTCGCGGATATTTTATTTTATCATATTTGGCTTGCCCGCCGGTTTTCACGGCGTCCGGACCGGAACTTTTCCAGCCGGACACGCTTATGTTTAAAAACGCAAACCCCGAACCCCGGCAAAGAGGTGCAGCCGGGCGGATCGGGGTAAACAGGAGTTGTATGCACTCTGTTCATTCAGGTGACATTCATTCCAGTTTGCGTTTTTGATCATATCATTTCTCCTCAGGAATCTTGATTTAATTCCAACTCCAGTTCCGCCATATAGCGGACCAATTCGTTGTGGATATCTGCAAATGGCAGCTGACCGCCAATCAGCGGAACTTTGATGGACTCGTAATTGCCATCACGCCCGTTTGCAGTGATCCTGTTCCCTCCATGAAGTGTCTGATTATCCGGGGCATAACCCCAGCTGCCGTTGGTCAGACTCATGACCATGGGATACTTCACACGGGAGTTTGCAACGATCTCATTTTTGATCGCCTGCATGATCTCAAAGGGCGCACCCATAAACTGCAAATCTCCCATGCGGATAATCTGAACTTCCTCATCCAATCCTGTTTCCCCCCGTTCCAGAACACCTTTGATGATTTCGATCCCCTGCAGGTAAACCGCAGCCATCCGGCATTCTCCGTTGGAATCATCCGCATCCGGAGCAAACAGGATCGCTTCCTGCTCCTTGCGGATCTCTTCCAGTTTTTCATGGGTAAATACCTGTTTCCCACTGAAATGAAATGTTTTTGAAATGGAACGGATCGACGGGATTTCCACCTCTTCAGCCTGATTCAGTCCGTTGCGGACGGCGTTTGCAAATCTTGCAGCGAAAACATCCAGTGCCAGCAGAGATTCCTGTTCCCCTTTATGAACGCATCCGGAGTTGATGTCCCCTTCCGCGCCCTGCAGGAACATCCCGACAGAACCGGGGAACTCCCGCATCAGATTGTGCATGGCAACACCGGGCCAATCACCGTGGATATAATGGTTCGCCGCACAGCAGACGACCGGATGACACCCGAAGTTCGCCATGAATCCGATCATTCTGCCATCTTCAGCATCAAAGCGGATGACACGGCATTCCGTATCTGTCAGCTCCGGTTTGGCAGGTTCCCAATCTTCTTTGAGAACATCAGCCAGCGGGGGCGCATCTTTATCATAAACCCGGTTCAAGGCCATGTGGCGGCACGGAACCATTGCCTGGGAAACTCTTACCGGCTCCATTTTTTCAAACGCTTCATCGACAGAAGCAGCGATTCTTCCGGGAAGGATCGCAAGCCATGGTGCATCTGTGACACCCCAGCCAGTATTGCGTGTGTGGATCGCCGGACCGGAATGGGTATGACTTGTGTTGATCATAATGTCGCAATCATTCAACTCCGGATGTCTTTCCCGGATCAGCTCCCGGATCTTCCGGATCACACCTCTGTGGTGGATCGCACAAAGATCCAGCGAGATGATAACGACTGTATGACCATTGCATTCCATTACGGCTGACCGGGCTTCCAGAATATCACGGACCCCGACGGATTTCCGGTTCAGAAACGGACCGAACCCGTAGAGTTCCACTCCGACGCGCGGAGTAATATCTTTTTTGCCGAAACCAGCTCTCATTGTGCAGCTCCTTACATCAGTTCAGACTTGTTTTCTGCAATCTTTTTCAGTGCAGCAGCGAATCTTGCCGCATTTTCCATATCAGTCATGCCGTAGTGCATGATCACCATCATGTGGGGTATGATCGCATCGGAATTGGCATAACCAGCCGGATCCAAACGGTAATCTTCCGGTTTCAGGTTGAAGAGAAGATGTTTCCGGACTGGACCGTAAGTTGTATTGATCGCTTTGATCCCTTCTGCTGCAAGCGCGGCACGGATCTTTTCACTGTCGATTTTCTCAAAACCATCGCCATCCATGATGACCCCCTGAGAGTAGTACC
>SUVT01000005.1 GCA_015061845.1 Lentisphaerota bacterium | reverse complement strand
GCTGTGATCATGATGCTGCCATCCGCTTTGAGAACGCCGTTTGCATGATACGTCTGGGGAGTGGAGCAGAGTCCGAGGTCGACGACATCGCAGCCCTGTTCGGTGATCCCTTTTGCCAGCGCATTGAACAGCGGCACAGAGTGCGGGCGCATATCCCGTCCGATCACAACTTTTTTTGCTCCGAGAAAGGTCACAAATGCGCGTCCGATCTTTTCTGCCATTTCTTCATTGAGCTGTTCGGGATAGATCCCGCGGATATCGTACGCTTTAAAAATTCCGGACATGATATATTCTCCTTCGTGTTGGTTGGCTCCTGCATTCAAAAATGCCGGAGCAGAATTTTACAGGTTACATTACCTCAACTGAACACTTTTTTCAAGTAATGATAACAGTAAAAATCCCCTTTTTTTATTGTTTTTCAATCCTTTTTGTTGAGTTTTCCGCAATCTGCCTGCAGATGCGGTTCTGTCTCTGTGCCGGAATCGCTTACAAGAGAATTATTGAAAAAGTTCAATTCCGCAACAGAATGAGCTTTCAGAACCAGTGAAGTATCTTTAGTACAGAACCTGTTATCATGAACATTCACGGTGCCGTGGTAGTAGAAGCCCGGGACTTTTTTCAGGATAATGGGATCGATATTGATCGGAACTGCCTCTTTGTTGAGATAGGCGCAGTGGTCAAAGGTGTTGCCGAAAATTTCCAGTTTCTGAACAGGACCGGATTCGTACCAGTAGTTTGCATCGCCTGAAATGTAAATCCCGTTGCCGGGGGAATGGATTTTGTTGTTTTCGATCAAGCCGCTCTTTGCTCCGGAAAGAAGGATCCCGCGGGACATGTTGTTTGCCATCTCGTTATTGGAAATGACAACTTCCATCTCCGCAGAACGCATGATCCTGACAATATCGCCGTTTTCGTATTCCGGCGGAAGTTTGTCTTCCAGTTCCAGACAGTAGAGCTGTCGTGTTCCGGGCTGGAACTCTTTGCATCGGATCTGTGCATAAGGCTGCAGCGTTTCCGCTTTCACAAGTTCCAGAACATCACCCGGTTTGCCGTCCCACAAACCGAACTGCTGGAAGTGACAGGCTTCCATAAGCATATATTCCCCGGATTTTTTCAGACGGCGGTACATGCCGTGAACGTTGATCGCATCATCCAGCGTTTCAAGGAACACGCAGTTCCGGATTTCGATTCTTCCTTCACATTCAGAGAGATGAACGGCATCATCTGTAACAGAAAGATCCCTGTTTTCAGCGGGAACAACTCTGATATGATCCAGACTGATATTTCTGGAATTCTGTCCGACGATCGCCATGCCTTCGGCATGATGAACGGTCACATTTTCCAGAACAGTATCTTCACTGCGGTCAATCAGAAATGCCGGAGTGTGCCGCGCCTGATGCCGCAGAAACAAATTCGGATATTCAGTCTTCATCCCGACAGGCACGCGCAGAAGTTCATTTTCTTTTTCGCAGATCAAGTCCCTGTTCGGAACGTGATAGCCGCATGCGTTTGCGATTTCTCCGGATTCTTTCCGGTAGGGCGTGAAAATCACTTTCCCGGTGATGGCATCCAAGCCGTCATCGAATACAAGCAGCTTTCCATTTTCAAGATGCCACTTTCCGGGGACTCTCAAAAGAGAACTTTTTCCATCGGTATCAAGCAGCTCTGTTTCAAAATGGAACGGCGTTGCAAAATCGATCGAGATTCCGGAAATGGAGATATTTTTACTCTCTTCCAGCACAAACGGAAGAAGTCTTCCGTGAAAAATAAACTTCGCATCGTCTCCGCAGATTTTAAGATTTTTCTTTCCGCTGAGGTAAAAAACGATCTGCTTGACACTTTCATCGTTGTTTGAGACGAAAAAATGTTTCAGCTTTGTTCCGGAATAGAAGTGATAAACTCCTTTCGGGAAGAAAATCCCGGAATCTCCGTTGAGTTCTGCCGTTTTCAGAGCGTCCAGCCAGGCAGAAGATGAATCAAAAGAAACATCGGAATGATGTTGAACTGTAACCATAAAAAATCCTTAAAATTCGAGCTTGGATCCATCACGGGCGACCAGAACGGGGAAGGGAAGTCCGGAAACTGCATCTTCCAGAATCTTTTCTTTTCCGTCAGTCCAGAGCGGTCCGATGTGGTTGAAAACAAATTGCTTGATGGGGAACTTCGCGATCCGTTCCAGAAATGCTTCCAGATTATAGCCCACATGAGTTGCTTCACAAACGCAGAGATCCAACGGCTTTTCCGGGTCGATTTCCGGGAAATCATGAAAATCTGCGGTCAAATCTCCGGTGTGGAGAACCCGGCAGTGTTCTGTTTCCAGCAGAAAGGCATAGCTGGGTGCGTTGATGGACTTGACGTGTTCCGTGGGAATGCAGCTCACTTTCACACCTTTTTTGTTCCAGAGAAAATCCGGATTCAAACCGGTGTAAAAAACTTTTTCCGGACGGATATAAGCCTTCGCCGCATTCATCCAGTTTTTGAAATCAGCAACCGCAGATTCTTCCGGGAAAAGCAGCTCCGTCTGTCTGCCTTCCGCAGGGTATTTCATGATGTAATGAACGAGCGCAGGCAAGCCGCCCACATGGTCAATGTGCATGTGTGTCAGGAAAACAGCATCCAGACTGGATGGCTGAATATTCTCTCTGACCAGCAATCCTGTGACAGGTTCTCCGGCATCGACAAGGATCGTACAATCACCGAAACGGTAGAGCGTGCTGGAACAGAACCGTGTCAGAGTGGGGTCTCCGTGACTGGTTCCGAGAAAAATAGCGGTGTTCTTCATCCTATTCCTCAACAAGCTTGATGTTTTTGAAGTTCATGTCAACAATATAATCTTCAAACTGATGAAGAATGATCTGAACATAAGCAGTTCCTTTGGGGAATTTGAACTTTGCAGACGGTACAACGCCCTCAAAGGTCAGCCAGAAATTTCTGACCTGCTGATTGTTGCCCGGAGCAACACGGTCATTGTAAGGACTCTGTCCGGCATAAACTCTGCGGATTGTTTTTCCGTTTGCATCCAGCGCAATGAATCCGAAATAGATATTTCCGAACGGAGCATACGGCTTCAATTTGAAATCTCCGGTCAGACGGTAAGTTTTCCCCGGCTTGATCGGGAATTTTTCTCTGGAAATCAGAACGAACAAGTCTCTGTTCGTATCAAAGAGTCCATCTTTGCATGTGGTTTTTCTGACAGCTCCGCCCCAGTCTCTGATAGATTTTGCTTCAAAAACAACCTTTTCCGCAGCAGAAAGTGCAACAGAAACAAACAGCATGAATATTGCGAGATATTTCATTTTTCACCTTGTGGTTTTAAGAGTTTTCTTTTTTCACGATCCCGTACATGGGGAAGAATATATCATCCAGCCAGATGTTCCGGTCGCGTTTTTTCTGTTCAAACAAAGCCTGATCGAACGGTTTGCCCGGAGCTTTGCTGATGATTCTGTTCAAGTAGGAAGAGTAATCACAAATTGATCCGTTCATAATATCTTCTTCCGTGATCTGGGCCATGCGGATTTCTTTGGAAGTGATTCTGCCGCAGTCGTAGATGACAAAAATCCTGCCGTCTCCGGCTTGAACAACATCCGGATAAGAGATCGTTCCCCAATCTTCCGCAATGGCAGAATCCAGCGGCATGGAATATTTCCATGTTGCACCGTCATCTTCAGAAAGTTTGGCACAAAGATCCGTCCGCATGGTTGAAGAGTTGTTATGGATCAGCAGAACCCGTCCTGAGTTCAAACGTTTCAGGAAGAAGCGGGAATTTGCGCCCGGAACATCGGTAAATTCTCCGGAAGTCCACTCTGTTCCTGCAAGATCTTTACAGGCGCATTGTGCGATGAACCCGCTCCGGTCGCGGGCGAACATCAGGAGAGAGTGATCCTTCCGTTCAAGGATCATTGCTTCATCGAATTGCATCTCTTCTTTTTTCAGGACAGCTGCACGTTTTCCGGCTTCGCATCGTTCCCATGTTTTCCCCTGATCTCTGCTGCGGGAGTAACGGTAGTTCTGAGATGACCAGTCATAAGCACACAGCAGCCAGTCACCGTTGGAAAGAACTGTCGGCTGAGTCCGGAGAAAACCTTGAGAGACAAAGAACGGTTCCTGCCATTCCAGCGTTTCAGCATCCGGATCGTTGCAAACGGCTGCCCAGAGAGCCAGATGATCCGGATCTGTGATCTGCATGTTCTCCCCCAGATATCTCTGGGTGATAAACATCCACATCCTGTCCAGAGGATCCAGCCAGAGCTGAATATCAATCGCCACAAACCCATTTCCCGGTTCGCTGGGAACGACTGCCACCGGCTTTGACCAGCTCCAGCCGTCATCATCGCTCCGGATCAGAAGATTGTAATTTTCCAGATCAGGTTCCCCGACACCGCCGGAATACCAGCCGGCGTAGAGTCGTCCTTTCTTCGTCCGGAGGATCGTCGGGCATCCCTGCCAGAAACGGTATTTTGTATCAAATTCCGCCCCGGGATTCAAATTCAAATGGATCGGTTGAATGTTCATATCCAGCCTCACTTGATCAAACCGCCTGCGGGATATTTGGAAAGACTTGGTTCGCCGGGACGGGTCAGAACAACGATATCGACCCAGATGGCATTTTCCTGCTTTGAGCCGCGAACATACGCAGGACCGGTGAATTTTGCACGGACCCAGCCCTGCCATTTGTTGACACTGGAAATACCGTCCGCAACAACATAGACCTGGCTGATGTTCATCTGGATCCCCCAGCTGTGACCCCAGAAGTATGCCAGAGAGTTCATATCGTAAGTTCCGGGGATCCGGTACCAGTGGTATTTTTCATCCTGCGGAACCTTTTTCAATTCGAGTCCGACTTTTCCGGGAGAACCGATGTTGGAAAGATAGAACGCAGAAGCAATATAGTTTCCGGATTTTTCCTTGATGATCTTTCCTGCACCATGATAGAGCAGACTGCGGTTTGCAGATTTCAACGCCTTGCCGCAGGTTGCATCCTTATCCGGTACGGTGTTCGTGTTGTGACTGGGAACTCTGCGGTAAAGCGGATAGCCCAGCACACGGATCCGGTCTTCCGGGATCCCTTTGAACATTTCCGGAACAGGGATCTTTGCGGAAACGATTTCCCATGCTTCATCCAGTTTCTTATCAAAACGGCGCGCTGTCCGCTTGAAGCCGAACCGGTGCAGATGTTTTTGGGAGGCTTCATAGCACTCTTTTTCCAGATCGGTCATCTTGATCCCGGCTTTGGCAAAAGCATCTTTGCAAGAGGTCTGGGACATGCAGACGAACCACATAAGCCCTAGTTTCGCAGAACTGACTCTCTGGCGGTAAACAGAGCCTTCCGGCAATGCTTTTTCTGCAGCGGTCAGCTTCTGATACCAGCCGACTAAAAAGTCGTTGGTGAGGTACTTCCAGCGTTCCACACGGATGGAGATCTGAAGATTCGGATGCTCCTTGACTCCCTTGCGGATCTCGTTCAGATATGCAGTGACCACAGGAGAAGCCGGACCGTAATAGCCATCCATGAACACCTTGATCAGCTTTTCCACATCCTGATCAGGGTCGATCATCAGCTGTGCGCCGACAAAATACTGCAGATCAGAGAATGTTTGCGGGCAGAATGTCTGGCGTCCGCATTCGATGAACAGACAGGAAACTCCGCTGTCGCGGAAAAGTTTGTAGTCCGGCTGGATCGTGTCGATCACTGTATCCGGGCGATGCGCCCCGCCTGCGACAAGGTTCCAGTAATCCCAGACCATCATGCTAACTCCGGTTTTGCTCCAGCCCTTCAGATAGTTATAGGAAGTCTTGTTGAACTTGTGAGTAAGCGGACGGAATGAGTCTCCGTGGGCAAAAAGATCACAATACTGGATCAGCAGATTTTTTGCCGGTTTCACTGTATTGGACGGCTTCTGACAGCAGGAATAGGCAAAAATGCGGATCGTTACATCGGGAAATTCCTTTGCCACTCTATTAGCAACATCGTTGGAGTAAAGCAGCATGAGAGCTGTGTTTCCTGCGCCTTTTTCGCCACCGTGAGCGTTGATGACTTTCAAACATTCCGGACAATAACAGATATACGGGAAGTTATCCAGCAGAGAGAGGTCATAAATTTTCGGACAGTACCCTTCCGGCATCAGTTTCCGGTCTTTCCGGATCATTGCAAGCATGTTTTCAGCCGTAACTTTTGCCACTTCCGGGTTTGACATGCAGAGGCATCCGCCAATTCCTGCAGCACGGGGTTTGATCCGATTTCCTTCTTTGTTCATTGAGTAATATTCCGGATGGGTCTTGAAATATTTTTCCGGCGGGACATAGGTCATCAGAGAGTGATAAACAGGGAACTGGAAAATATTGTATTTGTCTCCGATATAATAGGGGCGCAGTTTGCATGCGTTCTGCCCGGGACCGTTCTGCAGGTTCCGCATGAGCCACATGTTGTAATTTCTTGCGCTGTTGTAATCAATACCGTCTGCAAACGCACTTTCCGGGAAACCGTCATAGATGGACCGCCCGATAAAAACAGGTTTTTTCTGTTCATCCGGATTGGCAAGAGAGAGCGTTTTTGCTTTGGGGATGACTTCCTGATCAAGGGTCAGCATGTAATAGCCCATTTTGCGGAGCAGAGCCTGAACCGCATAGTATGGACCCACGATTCCGCCGCCGGTCAGGATCAGATTCTTGCCGGAGGTCTTGATCAGCCACTCTTCGGGAGCAAGTTTGGAAAAATCTGCTCCGTTGGCTTTGGCATATTTGGTGAAACCGAGATAGATCGCCGGACCTTTCACTTGAGATTCCGGAACGACTTGAAACTTTGCTCCGGTCATCTTTTCCAGAATTCCGGAAAGATCATCTTTTGCCATGATCTCAAGATCGGAAAGCTTCTCCGGAACAGCAATGACACACAGCGGTTTTCCATCCTTTGCAAAATCAAACGCAAATGTCTGGATCGCAATGATGAACGAAAAGAAAAACAGAAAGGCTTTGATAAATTTCATATTTGGAACTCCGATTCAATTACCATGCAAATGCTTTATGGTTGTACCAGTAGCGGGCGACATAACTGGTTGCTCCGGAGCTGAAATTGAACTTTTTGTAGTCCAGAAATTCCACATGAAGGTCGCCGAACAGATGGTTCGCACCGTCTTTATGGTTTGCATTCATATCGCGGTCTCCCAGTTCAACATAAGTTGAATCTCCGGCTTTGAAAGGATAAGCAGCTTCGATCGTTCCCTGAACCGGACCGTCAGAACGGGCACTTTTCTGATAATAATCTGTGATCAAAAGGATCTTGGAGGGTGATTTATATCCTTTGGAAAGCAGTCCTTTCATGGACTGATAACCGCCGGTGTTGCCTTCTTTCCAGTAGGTTCCGTCCTCTTGAATATAACCGAGTGTCTGGCGGCATGCCCAGTAACACTGCGGAGGATAGCTGTTCACGCCGTAATTCGGACTGGCAGGACAAACCATCAAGTTCCAATCGGCACGTTTATCGCTCCACTTGCCGTTTGATTGACGTTTTCCCATGATCAGAGTGTTCCATGCACTGGCAGTATAGTAGTCACTGTTTTCCGGGACAACCATTCCGGGAGGAAGTCTTTGATAATCGCTGTCATAAGAGGCGAACAGAGTTCCCATCTGCTTCATATTGCTGGTACAGGAAGAACGTCTTGCGGTTGCTCTGGATTTGTTCAGAGCGGGCAGCAGCATACCTGCAAGAATTGCGATGATCGCAATCACGACAAGCAGCTCGATCAGTGTGAATCTTTTTGAATGGCAGTGCATTTTGACTCCTTTCATTATTATGTTGTTTTTTTATATTATTACAGCTTGAGAGATAATATAAATGTAAATTTTCCGTTTTGCAATTTTATGCATTGATTTTTGGTTTGCAATACATAATGATTTGATTAATATGATGTTACAATGCTTAAACTTTTGCATAAAATAAAAAAATATTACTTTTTTACGCTTGCAATAAACGAAAATGAAAATATATTATACCAGCAGGAGTTTTTTAAATGAATAAAAAATATACAAGTACCGATATCGCAAGACTTGCAGGTGTCAGCCAGTCAACTGTTTCCCGTGCATTAAGCCCCGGAAATGCCTGGATGATCAGTCCCGAAAAACGGGAAAAAATCTTGAAGCTCTGTAGAAAATACGGTTACTTCCCGAAACGCAGCGGCGAAAAAATCTATCATAAAACCTATAAAGTCGGGTTCCTGCTGGGGGATATGGGAAAAGATCTGACTTCCACAAGTTTCAGTATCATGCTCCGGGAACTCTGTGACTTTCTGCAGTTCAGCAGTTATACCATGACCCTTATCCGTGTCGGGAGCAATCAGCAGAAAATCACAAGCGAAGTCAAACGCATCCTGAAATCCAATATCGCAGATATTTATATTGCCAGCGACAGTATTCTTTCCGGACAGACACTTGAACTCCTGCATGCAGTCAATACCCGTTTGATCCGCTTTACTCCGTTCAATGCTCCGGTCAGGGAACTGCACTCTTATCACGGAATTTCCAATGTGGAATATGACTATGTTCCGGCATACGACGAAGCTGCAAAAATCATTCCGGGAGAGGCTTATTCTTCCATGATCTATCTCGGTTACGGCGATGTTACCGACAAGGTCAAATACGATGCTTTGCAGAAAATGATATTCCGGCACCAGATAACAGAATCGAAGATCCCCTGTTTTATGCAGGAATCCGGCAGTGTCATCTGGGATCAGACTTACCGGAAAAACCGACTTTTGATTGAACATGTCTGGCAGAAGATCAAAGGGAAAAAATATTATTGGGTCGGCTGTCTTCTTCTGGCGCAGGCGTTGTCGGATCACATGCAGAGTTTGGGGTTGATCCCTGATCAGGATTTTTTCATTATTACTTATGGCGTTTTCGGGAAAATCAACGGTCTGTCCGGTACTTCACCGGATCCGTTTTCCGTGATCGGTTATCATGCCGGAACTGCTGCCGAGATCATGGGTGAACTGGCAATGGATCTGCTGGAAGATCCAACGCCGCGTAAAGCCATGATCCCGGTCACTTTCCAGCCATCAGCCGCACTGGGCGGAAAGAACTGTTTTTTTATCTGATAATGTAAGAATAGACATTAAAAAACTTGACAAAAAAGAAAAATATGCTATTTTATCAGGTGGATCAAATAGAGAACTGTTGGACATTAAATAACATAACACCAGGAAACAAAAAATGACTTGTTTGATTGGATTTACCGGTTTTGTTGGAAGCAATTTGTGCAGTCAACGCAGTTATGATACATTGATAAATTCCAAAAATTTTCAAGAACTTAGAAATCGGAGCTTTGACAGGATTGTCTGTGCGGGAGTTTCTGCTGTGAAGTGGAAAGCAAATAAAGCTCCGGAAGAGGATTGGGAAAAAATTGCTGCGTTGATCGATGTTTTGAAAACAGTTCAGGCAAAGAAATTTGTCTTGATTTCAACGATCGATGTTTATGCTGAATTACAGGGAATGGATGAGTCATTTGATTGTCATTCCCGTTCCAATCATGCCTATGGAACCAACCGTTTGAGATTTGAAGATTTTTGCCGGGAGCATTTTCCAGACTGTATGATCGTTCGTTTGCCGGGATTGTTCGGCAACGGATTGAAAAAAAATGTTATTTATGATTTGTTGCATGACAACTGTTTGGAAATGATCAATCCTCGTTCAAGTTTCCAGTATTACTTTTTGGATCGGTTGTCTGATGATATTGATTTGTGCGAAAAAGCAGGATTGAAGCAAGTCAACTTTTTTACAGAACCGGTTGGAACACAGGAAATCATTGATAGTTTTTTTCCGGGAAAAAAAGTGGGAGATGCCCCGGTTCCGGAGGGGCATTACAATCTTAAAACAGCTTATTCATCTGTTTTTGGAAAGAATAACGGATATATTTATGACAGAGCAGAAATACTGTCTCAAATGAAAACATTCATTGAAAGAGAACAACATGCATAAATTTGCTGTGTCCAATATAGCTTGGTCATGTCATGACGATCCTGCGATTTTTGCATTGCTGCAAAAATATGGTGTTACAGGCATAGAGGTTGCTCCATCGAAAATTTGGCCTCAATGGACAGGGGCAACATTATCAAGTGCGCAGGAATACCGAAGAAAACTCGCTGACCATGGATTTGAGATTCCAGCGATGCAGGCCTTGCTTTTCGGGATTCCGGATCTGTTTGTATTTGAAGAAAGAACTCATGCCCGTTTTTTTGAACATATGGAACTCGTTGCAGAGATCGCTGAGGGGCTTGGTGCCAAAGTATTGGTTTTCGGGTCACCGAAAAACCGACGTCGCGGTCAATTGAATTATCTTCAGGCGAAAGACGCTGCACTTCCATTTTTCAGAAGATTGGGAACGATTTGTTTGAATCATGGCTGCGTTTTGGGGCTCGAAGCAAATCCTGCAGAGTATTGTTGTGACTTTCTGACAAATACTGCGGATGTTGCCGACTTTGTCAGGACTGCAGCCTCAGACGGAGTGAAATTGCATTTTGATACCGGTGCAGCAATGCTGAACAAGGAGAACTTGAGTGACACCTTGCAGTTTACCGGTGATTTGTGTCATTTTCATATCAGTGAACCTCAACTTGCACCAGTCGGAACAGAACCGGAATATTTTCATCGGGCATTTGAAATGTTGAAGCGTAACAGCTATTCTCAATGGGTTTCTGTGGAAATGCGACAGGGCGATCCGGAAAAAGAGGTTTTGGAACAAACTTTGAATATCATTTCCAGGGAGCTTGCTGATGTTGAACTTTGATAAGTATGATGTTGTTATCATCGGCGGGGGATTTTTCAGACTTTATATCGGAGAATACTTCGCCCTGCAGAAAAAACGGGTTTTGATTTGCGAAAAGAATTCCGAATGTATGTTGCGCGCAAGTTACAATAATCAGGCTCGTGTACACAGTGGTTATCATTATCCGCGAAGTCTGCTTACAGCACAGCGGTCCTGTGCTTCTTTTCCCCGTTTTGTCAAAGAATTTCCAGAGGCAGTCGAAAAGGATTTTGACAAATATTATGCCATAGGCAGGATCCTCGGTAAAGTCACTGCAACTCAATTTTATGAGTTTTGCAACCGGATCGATGCCCCTTGTGAAACAGCATCTGACCGGGTGAAGAAACTTTTTGATGAGCATTACATTGAAGAAGTTTTCCGTTGCCGGGAATATGTTTTTAATGCAAAAACGTTAAGAACTCTGATACAGAACCGTTATCTTTCGGCAGGGGGCGAGTTGGCATTGAATTGTGAAGTAAAGAAGATTCAAAAGATGCCATCTGGATTTGGGGTGTCGGGAAGTTTGGAAGGCCGCGACTTTAATATTGTGTCTGATGAGGTTTTTAATTGTACATATTCTCACATAAACTTCATCAATGCCCATTCCGATATAGAGTTGATTCCGCTGAAGCATGAGATGACTGAAATGGCATTGGTTGAAGTTCCGCCGGAATTGGAGGGAATGGGAATTACAGTAATGTGCGGACCATTTTTTTCCCTTATGCCGTTCCCGGACAGAAATCTTTATACGTTAAGCCATGTCCGCTATACTCCGCATTATGAATGGTATGATACCGATAAGTCGCATTATATCAGTGCTCATCATGTTTTTGATGCCGATCCAAAGTTAAGTGCTTATACACACATTTTGAAGGATTCCATGCGTTATTTGCCTTGTTTGCGCGGTTGCCGTTATAAAAGTTCTCTCTGGGAAGTAAAAACGATTCTCCCAGCCAGTGAAGTCAGTGACAGCAGACCGATTCTGTTCAAGGCAAACTATGGAATGAAGGGATATCATTGTGTTATGGGCGGAAAAATTGATAATGTCTACGATGCAATTCAATCTATCGGGAGCATCTGACTATGACAGGGGCATTTCTCCAATCATTACAACGTAATAAAAAGGGAATTTTTCTGATGCTGATTTCTTCCATGCTTGTTGCGCTGGGGCAGATGTGCTGGAAGTTGTTTCAAAATTTTGGTATAAATATTTCCGGTATTTCTGTTCTATCTGCCGGATTCATATTGTATTTTCTGGGGGCAGTCATAATGATTGTTGCATTTAAATTCGGAGAACTGTCAGTTCTGCATCCTTTTTTATCAGCAAGCTATATTTTTGCAATCTTTATTGGATTTTTCATCCTTCATGAGAGAATATCTCTGTTTAAGATCCTTTCAATAGCCTTGATCGGATTTGGATTGATCCTGTTGGGGGGCGGCAGTAAAAATGAGAATTGAAATCGTATTACTGTTTTTGTTGATGACTCTTCTGGGGGCTGGCGGGAGTTTACTTTTGAAGATAGGGGGGAAGAACCTCAAAATCAGTCTTTCTCTCTTTTTTAATGTTGCACTGATGTGCGGCGGCTTTCTTTATTTTCTGTCAGCCCTGCTGAATATTTATCTTCTGAAGTTTATCCCTTACACGATATTTTTACCATTGACAGCGATTACCTACTGTTGGAGTATGTTGCTGGCAAAATTATACTTGAAAGAAGTGATCACCTGGCAAAAAATATGCGGAATGATTCTGATTATTTCCGGAATCTCCGGATTGGCTATAGGCTGAAAGGATGTGAATAATGAAAGATGTTTTTATTTCTCTGGCGATTGTTTTGGGAAAAAGAGATTCTTTGACAATGGTAGAATCTTATGCCGGCTTTTTGAAAGAGAATTATTCTGATTATGAAATTCTCTTGTTGGCAACGGAAGATATTCCCAATATCAGTGAACTTTTGCGATATGTGGATAAAATCAGATTCTTGCAAATTTCCAATACAAGCGACTATGAGATCCTTTGCGCAGCTGCGTTGGAAAATGCAATTGGTGATATTACCATTATCGGAAGGTTGGAGAACCTGACAAAAGATATTATTGAACAGGGAGTTTCTACCTGTTTTGAAGGATCAGATATTGTGATCGGCTGTACAGATATATCATGTCCTGCCTGGTATAGGTTTGGCAGCCGGATTTTCCGCACTGCAGTTTCAAGAGTGATCAATTATAACATTCCTATAAATGACAGTGGACTCCGTATTGTCAGCAGAAGAGCTGCAAATACTATTATCAGTAAAAACAGATTTCACCGGAACCTGTTTCTGCAGATGAATCACTGCGGATACACTGTTAAGACGTTGGAGTACAGATGTGATAAAAGATTGAAGAAGCCGCATTCATTGGCAAAGATTTATAATCATGCAGTTTCAATTTTGATCTTAAACTCAACGAAACCGCTCCGCTTTATGAATGTGTTGGGGCTGTTTTCCAGCTTTATCTCATTTTTATTCGCATTGTACAGCGTTGTTGTACACCTTTTCAAAAGAAATGTTGTTGAGGGCTGGACCACTCAGATCCTGTTTACTTCAATCCAATTTTTCTTTCTTTTTCTGATTCTTGCATTCCTTGGAGAATATATATTGCGATTACTGAGCAATCAGAATAACACCAGTTCTTATAATGTTGTTCTTGAAAAACACAGTTCTGTGATGCTTGATCTTTCAAGACTGAATGTGATCAGTGAAAGTACAGCCAGTGAAGTTAATCTAACCCAAACCGGCAGAGACCGGTAATGAAGGAGAGTTTGTCAATGCGTCAAGTACCGGTATATTCAATACATGAATATGATAATAAAATCAATGACTATTGTGTTTTTGTTTTTGTTATCAATGAAGGAGAAAAATTACTTTCTCAATTGGAACGTATGCAGCCTGTATGCAAGAATGTTATTGACATTGTTGTTGCTGATGGGGGGAGTACGGATGGTTCAACAGAGGAAGACAAACTGCGTTCCCGCGGAGTAAATACACTCCTTGTGAAGAATGATACCGGGAAACTCGGCAGTCAAATGCGGATGGCTTTTGATTGGGCGTTGAAGCGGGGATACAAGGGAGTTGTTTGCATTGATGGAAATGGCAAGGATGGCGTTGAAGCGATTCCCGATTTTGTAAAAGCATTGCAGGATGGCGTTGATCATGTACAGGGATCCCGTTTTGTGAAGGGTGGTCATCATGAAAATACTCCTCTTTCAAGACTGCTTGGGGTGAAAATTCTTCATGCGCCGCTGTTGTCATTGGTCAGCGGATTTCGTTATACAGATACGACGAATGGTTTCAGAGGTTACAGTGCAGAATTGCTTGCTTCTGAAGAGATCAATATTTTCAGAGACTGTTTTACTGGTTATGAACTCCACTACTACCTTGCGGTTGAAGCGGCAAAAGGAGATTTTAAATGCCGGGAGATCCCTGTGACCCGTATCTATCCGAAGAATCAGAAAGTTCCCACAAAGATTAACTCGTTTCGCGGTAAGGTCGGAGTCCTTGAAAATCTTTTTGATGTTGCAATGGGAAAATATTGCGTTCCTCAAGAAACAAAAAGATTCAGTTTGAAAAAAGTGATTTTATTGTTTTTGGCATTATTTATCTGCTGGGGAATATGCAGTTATAAGTTTTTACCGGACAATGATTATGACGAATGGAGTGAAGGTCTTGTGTTTTCATCCTTAATCGTGAAGGAACAGGGCTTGCAACCATGGTACGGGTCTCCAATGTTTTCTGTACGAGAGGTTAAGAAAGTGTCTGATATCACTCCAAAAGAAAGGGTGACTCCTGCCGTTGGGAGATACATTTATCAGAATCCGGAATGGAAAAACAGTATGCTTGAAGATACTGTCTTGAGAAAATATGAACCTCAGTTAGGATTGGCTGCTGTTATTTATAATCTCGTTGCAAAAACAGGATTTGACAGCTTTCGTCAGTTACGTTATGTCAATTCATTATTGATAGGTATCTGTCTGGCACTCATCGGCGTATATCTAGTATGGATATTTGGTTATCCGGCATTGGTCGGAAGTCTCTTGATTTATCCTTATTTGAGTAAATTCTCAGGAAATTTATATTGGTGTTACTATACAATGTTGATTCCAATAGCAATTCTCTGTCTTGCTCATATGTTCGGATTTTTTGAAGAACGCAAAAAAAGACGTATTGTATGGATATTATACGGTGTTGCCCTTTTCTTCCGCTGCGGCTTCGGGTTTGAATATTATCCATGTATTATTATTATTTCCTGTATTCCTGTTATGTTATGGAATCTGTATTCCAATAAAGGGATCCGGCATCTTATCTGTAATATATTTACAATATTTTGTATTTCTGTTATATCCATTGTTGCCAGTTTTATTGCTCTTGGATGTACTTTAGGCTTAGATGGTGTCTTGGACTCTGTACTTCGCCGAACGGTCGGAACTGCACAGAATTGGGAAATGTTTAGGTCTGGTTTTGCACCGTTTACTTATATTCCAGATCAAATTTTATCTATGGAATTTGGACGTTTTCTTGCTGCCTCGTTTATCGGCTACCTGTTCTGTTGGATTGTAATGTTATTTTTACAATACTTCCGTATAATAAAAGTAAAACAGAATCTGTTGGCTTGTTTTTTTATGTTTTGTATCCTGTTTCTATCCATTTTTTCATGGGCTGTTTTGGCAAAACCTCATGTGATAATTCATGCGTGGCTTCTTTCTGTTTTGGGTCTTTTTCTTGTACTGCCATTTCTTTGGGCAGGGATTATTGCTTTCCTGTACGAAATATTTAAGGTCAGATTTATCAGAGTTACTGCTGTAACGGCTCTCATTGCCGGCATCCTGGCTGTCTTGTTCCTGATGGTAAATAACTGTATTTCTACGAAAAAAACGGGGCGTAATGTCGCAAATCATTTTGAAGTTGTGGAAGATAATGCGCAATATACCATATTTGTCAAAGAAAAATGGAATAGAGGAGAGGATGTCTATCTCTTTTATACCAAAACATGTCAATCACCTGGAACGGTCGAGTTTACCCATAAAGGACGAAAAATCACCGGTACGGTTGGACCATTTTCAAACAGGCTTTCCAATCTGTTGCCTGTACGTTTAAAACGTTTTATTGTTTATCCATATAAGAAAATCCATGAGAAAAAAGAGAAAAAAACGGAATGACCTTATAAGATGAACGAAGATATTTCCGGAACTGCTGCCGAGATCATGGGTGAACTGGCAATGGATCTGCTGGAAGATCCAACGCCGCGTAAAGCCATGATCCCGGTCACTTTCCAGCCCTCAGCCGCACTGGGCGGAAAGAATCTGAAAAATTTTATTTAGTGCGAGCCTATGACAGATTCCGGAACCAGCAGAACTTTATCGCAATAGGCTTTCTTTCCTGCCGGATCGAACCGGAGGGACATATAAACAATATACGAACCTTCTTTCGGGATCGCAGCTCCGGCGTTGATATTGATCAGCCAGCGATTCCCGTAAATCAGCATGTTTTTTGTCAATTTTACCGGTTCCGGGAATTTGTAAAATGCGTAATCAGCTGAAGTTTGGAGCACGGCGGGCTGCAAGGTCAGACAGCGTTTATTGGCTTTCGTCTTGTTGTCGTATGTTCCGAAGAATAACGCTCCGGCTCCATACTCTTCCCAGACAGCTTTCCCGCGTGTCGCTTTGGAGTCTTCAACGGTATTTTTCCGGTTGAATGCTGCAAGCGTGGGATAAGCGGTAATGATTTTATCTGCCGGAAGTTTTGCCCGTTCAGCCGGGCGTTTTACCGTACGGGCTTTTTTCCGGATCAGAAGAACATGGTCAAAATAGACTTTATTCACTTTTGCTTTGCTGCCCGGGACTGCCGGACCTTCAAATTTCAGAGAGAACCAGACTTCCCAGACAGTTCCGGGAACTTCCGGATAAGCGTAGAGCCCGCCGTTCCGGAAGAAGTAGGAGCCTCCAGTCAGAGAAAAACGGGTCGCCGCACTCATTTTGACTTCGCCCAGACGGTAATATTTATATTTGTCTGGGGTGACATCTTTTGCCTCAAGCTCTGTTTTCTGCAGCAGGGTCCACTTTGCCTTGATCTTCTTTCCGATGGTTTCCATGATGTAATCATGGGCAAAAATTCCGTAGGGGAATGTCAGTCCGCCGTGAGTTTTTGCAATTCCGGTGATGGCATCTTTATCTGCTGTACCTGCCGGGAAAAAGACGATCCGGACATCTTCTGCAGCGGCATCAAGAAATTTTGTTTTTCCCCGGCTGAGGGCGAGTTCTTCCAGAACTTTTGCTTCTCTGATCTGAACATCAAAGTCTTTGACATTCATCTTTGCGGCTTTCATCTTCTGCAAAGTATCGATCACCCGTTTGCTGATTATCTCTGCTCCGCCAAGCCGGATGGGGGCATCTTTTGCAAAATCATGGAACCGTCGCAGGATCATCAGATCGAGTTCATAACGGACTCTTCTGATCCGGAACAGCGTTGCGGGATCGCCTGCAACAAATTTTTCAGCCACATCAAAGAGATTGTTCCAGCGTTCCAGATTTGCCGGTGTCATATACTTCAGCTCTTCGGGTCCGACGATGAAGTTCCCGGCACGACCATGACCGCTGCTGTGAACGAAATCTTCACGGAGTCTTTCCAGCTCATCGAAATAGAGATACATCAGCGCGGCGGCTTTACCGTAAGCAAGGTTCATATATTCCATGATCAACTCTTCGCAGCCATAGAGACTCGGAGAGTTATCCCCGTAACCGCTGAACATGCGGAGCAGGACCCATGATTCCAGATCAGCGAAGTTGGAGTTCGTCCGGGCTGATACATCATGTTCGTAAATAGTTCCTCTTATGCCGAGCCGTTTCATGATTTTGAAATCAAAACACGCACGGCGCAATGCGGAGTAAGGACCGAGATAACATTCGTATGGATTCGGATAGTACCAGATAAAGACATTTTTAGAGATTTTGCACCATTTTTTCAGGTGTCCGAAAGTTTCCTGATTGGAAACGTGAAGCAGAGGCGCAAGAACATTGTCGTCGATGGGGGCGAAAATCGTGACAAAGTTGTCAGGGAAGATTAACCCGTTTGGCGGAATTTCTGTCTGTTCTTTCCGGTAGGCGAGTGTAGCGATCTTCAGTTTCGGAAAATCTTTCTGAACACCTGCGCTGATCTCTGCCAGGAATTCAAAAAACGCACCGCAGGGAGTACCGTACTGCTTTTCTTTTTTCAGACATTCCGGACAATAGCAGAATTTTCCGCCGTAGTCCATGGCTGAGAGTTCAATATAACAATCTCCAAAATCGTCAATGGCTTTCTGATAGCGGGTTTTTGCGTGTTCTTTAACATTTTTAAGGAAGATTTTCCGCATCTCCTTGCTGGAGAAACACATCTGTTTGTTTTTGACCCGTTTTCCGGATTTGTCCATGGTGTAGAATTCCGGATGATCCTTGAAATATTTGTCCGGGGGCATGAACTTGAAAATCGAGTGATGATCTTTTCCGATGGGTGTGAGCTGACAGAGAAAGCCAAGATCTTTGGAGCGGACTTCCCAGTTCTGGAAATTGCGGAAGAAAAACTCAAAAGTCGTTTTGCGGTCACGATGATAAATGTAAGTCATCAGACAGCGGTAGTCAATGCCATTGCTGAAACTGCGGTCCTCATTGACAATGATCTCTTTTTTCTGCGGAATGACTTCGTCGCCGAAAGGACTCAGCATGCGGTATCCCAAAACATCCTGCAGGAAGTGATAGACGGCAAAGAGAGTACCGTTTTTTCCTTTTCCGCCCAGATAGAGATTTCCTCCAATGACGGCAAGATAGCTGTCATCGTTAGATTTTCCGGGCAGCTGTTTTTCCAGATAGATTTTCGTTCCGGGAACTTCGGTTCTGGAAATTTTGAATGTTTTTCCTGTGATTTTTCCAAGGATCAGCTGCAGCTCTTTTGCGGCATGCTCTGTGTTCCGGCTGCATTTTTCCGGCAGAATGATCGTGGCTGTCACTCCATTTTCCGTGCAAATCACGGCAGGTTTTTCAACCGGAGCCCCTGACGCACAAAAGGCGGCTGCAAAAGCGAAAGCTCCGAGTAATGTCTTTTTCAAACTTTTCATATTAAAATACTTTCTCTTTAATAGTTTTTAGGTGCATTCAGGTCAAGTTTGATGTTCCAGGGGGCTTCGTAATATTTTGTTTTTACGATCGCCTCCGGTGCGGAATCAATATTTCCACCGATGGCAAGGAAAGAGACCCTGCTGGAATTGTGCCGTGCGATAACATGGCTCGGATAGTTATAGAAATGTCCGTTTGTATCAGCGTTTGCATCTGCATCGACATTTTTATCTGCTACGAACATGTGATGGGAAGGATTGGGGATCTTGCTCAATTTGATGGGATAGGGAATGGCAACTTCTTTCCATGAAACGATCGCAAGCGCGGAAAGATAATGGTTCATACCGTAAGAGATGAAGCTGACATCGTTTTTCGTGCAGTTATGTTTGTCGGAGGGACAATAGTAGGTAGAACTTCTGAGCCCGATCTGATTGGTTGCTTTACCGGGGTAGAGATATTTGAAGAGCTGCATACTCCAGCGGTTTTCAGATTTTGTGTTTTCTCCCGGCAGAACATCATTATTGTCTGCTGTGTACATGTGAAATGCGGTCCCGATGCTTTTCAGGTTGTTGGTACAGGCTGAGCCCCGTCCTTTTTCACGGGCTGAATTCAATGCAGGAAGCAGCATCCCGGCTAAAATTGCGATGATTGCGATCACAACCAGCAGTTCGATCAGCGTAAAATTACGAAACGTTTTTTTCATTAACATTCTCCCGATCCTGGTGCCGGAAAGGGGATTCCGGCATATTTTTTTATGATTTTTTTATTTTGCTTTGAAAACAATTTTTCTCATGTTATATTATAGAACGGAAAACAGAAAATGACAAGGTGTGATTTTAAGAAATTTCTATGGTTTCTTAAGAAAAAGTTGTCAAAAAATAAGATTTTGCATTATGGAACTGGATTACAATAATCTGACGCTGAAAACCATCAAAGTTCACCGGATTCTTGTCGGTCCGGAGTGGCGCACGGAAAATTTTCCCCAGCCCTGCCGGATCATCTCCTGGAGCCGGATCTATTTCCCCGTCAGCGGAGAGGGAGTCGTGACAGATGGCGACCGGCAATACATTCTCAAGCCCGGCATGATGCTGCTTGTTCCGCCTTTTTCCAATGTCCGGGTCTGCTGTCCGGAACGGTTGTGCAAATACTGGACTCACTTCAATGCGTTTCTTCCCGGAACACAGACAGATATCTTTTTTCAATACGGCAAGTGTATAGAGATCGATGTCAGAGAGCAGCAGGAATATTACAGCCTGCTGTTTGACCGTCTGATCAAAATAGAAAGTCAGGAATCAAGATCTGCCATCGACCATTATGAATATGACTCTTTTCTGCGGCTTCTGATTGCGCCGTTTCTCCGGGCAGTCGCTGAAATGCCTGTAAAAACTGTTTTGCCCCGGGCAATCGAACTGCTGCAGTATATTGAGGAAAATTACAATAAAAAAATGACATTGGATGAGTTGGCAAAAGTAGCAGGGATGCACCCGAATTATCTCAGCACAAACTTTCACCGGAACATGAAAATAAAAGTGTTTGAATACATTGAACGTGTCCGGCTGCACCATGCAATAGAATATTTCCGTCAGGGAAAAATGACCATCAGCGAGATCGCAGAGAAAACAGGATACTCTTCCGTTCAGGCGTTTTCAAAGAGTTTCAAGAAAATTTACAGTGTTTCTCCCAGAAATTACAATGCAATGGAAAAGAAAGAAAAAACTGAAATCGCCGCCGGTTATGTGAATCCGGTTACACGGAAAAAATAAAACTGTCGGGGAACTCCAGGAACATTTCCGTTGTCTTCCTCTTCAGAACGCTGAAAGGGGGGAGTTATGAAAGTTTTTACATTGATTTCTGCTGCATTGAGCATTGTTCTGACAGGTTGTTCCATGAAGAACCGTACCGATGAGATCCCGGCAGTTTCCAATTTTGAGTTGCCGCGTTACATGGGAACATGGTATGAAATTGCCCGGTATCCTCACTCTTTTGAAAAGGGATTGCATTACGTTACAGCGGATTATTCTGTCCGATCTGATGGAAAAATCCGCGTTTTGAACCGTGGGGTCAATGAAAAAGGAAAGGTGCGGGTCGCAGAAGGCGTTGCTGTACCGAACGGAAAACCCGGAACCGGCGAACTGAAAGTTTCTTTCTTCCGTCCATTCTATGGCGCTTACAGAGTGATTTACCTTTCCCCGGATTATGACCTTGCAATCGTGACCTCATCGACAAAAGATTATTTATGGATATTGTCACGCCGGAAGCAGCTCACGGAAAAAGAGAAGACTCTTTGTCTGGAAAAACTTGCAGAGTGGGGATTTGATCCGGCAAAATTGATCATGGTCGATCAGAATTGAATTGATTTTTCCGGCGATTTTTTCTTTTTACAGCTTGCATTTCAACTTTTCTGCAGTAGATTAGTTCTCAGTCAAAAAAAGGAAATTTGAAATGAGATTCGCCGCACCTTTTCATATCGTAAATGGAATACTCCATGACCGTGATTATAAACCATTTCCCTTGAAGCCCAGCTGTTTCCGTTTGACCGATGACCGTGAAGCGGCAGAAACGTTTCTTGCAGGTTGTAAAACGGATCGGGTGAACATGATCCGTTTGGAACTGACCGAAGCTCTCCTGACAGAACCGGACGGCAATTTGAAACAAGGTGCTGCGCTGGATTTGTTTGATGATTTTGTAGAAGAGTGTTGTAAAAATGAGATCTATCTTGTTTTTACGCCTATCACGGAAAAGATCAAAACTCCGGATGGAAAGACGGAAAATGCGATCCGGGAAGATGAACCGATTTTTGCGGAGCGGTATTTCGATGCACTGTTCCGGCATGTGAACCGGAACAGTCAGAAAATGTTTTTCGAGTATGAAAACCTTGCCGGGATCGACTTTCTACCGGCGTTGGATTGTTTTACCGTCACCCGACTGAACACCTATATCCACCATCTGGGCTGTTTTATCCAGCATTTTTTCATGAACCAGCTTCTGGAACTTTACTTTCTGGATCACGGTGCGATCCCCGGAGAGTTGGCAAGTACGATTGAAGCGTACCCGCAGCTGAGTGTGGTAAACTGGTTCCCGAATCCGGAGAAAGTGCGGATCCCGGCAGAGATCCCCGGAATTCCGGAGTCGGCTGTCAAAGCGTATGTCCGGGAAGCCGGAATGCCGACTTATCTGGATTGTCCGGCGGCTGCCTGTGCTTCCAAAGCTCTGGGCTGTAAAAATGTTTTCGGAAACGGCGGTCAGGAAGGATTTATCACTCTGGAAGCTGATTGTCCCATGGAGTTTCAACTGCGTTTTCCCTGTGAAGTCAAAACTGCAAAATACCGTCCTTCGCTCCGGAAAAAAACGGATGTGGAAATTAGAAAGGACAGGGTGTATTTTACACTTCCGGAAAGCTGTTACGGGGTGCTTGAAGTAAATTATGACGTGCCCGATCTGCCGCACTTTACCATGTATATATTAGTGGATCCGGTCATTCCGGCTCCTGAGAAAGCCCTCTGGCTTGCACCTGGCAGACATGATGAGGTCGATTATACAGCAGAAAAGACATTAGCTTTTGCACCTGGTGTCCACTATCTTCCGGAGGACCGTTTGCGTCCGGTGTCGGGACATGATATCTATCTTGCTCCCGGAGCTGTTTTGAAGTGCGGTCTGACCTGCGAAAAGGGTGAAAATCTCCGGATTTACGGCAGCGGGATTTTTGACGGCACTCTGGTTCGCCGGAATCCCGGAGAAAATTGGAAAGGGCGTGCCGATGATTCTTTCATTCACTTTTTTGAAGGGAAAAATATTATTTGGGATGGTCCGATGATCTTCAATTCTCCGTTCTGGAACCTGGTTCCGGAAGGGACTCATGACATGGTGATCCGGCATCACAAGGCAATCACCTGGGCGGTGAATTCCGATGGGATCCAGCCGCGTTCCTGCGTGAATCTCCTGATAGAAAACTGTTTTTTCAAGTGTTCCGACGATTCTATTGCCATAAAAACCCGCAGAGCATCCGGAATGCACTCTTACAATATCACGATCAGGAACGTTGTAACCTGGAATGATGCCGGAAGTTCATTGGAGATCGGGCATACTTCTCAAGGGGATCTGCTGGAAAATGTGAGCTTTGAAAACATTGAGATCATCCGGGCTTGCGGCGGTCTCTGTCATATTTATCTGATCGATCACAGTGCTGTCCGGAACGTAAAATATGAAAATATCTATATGGAAGGCAATACCTTCAAAGTTCCGGAAATCAATTTTACGATTTCACAGAATTTTTATTCCACAGATGATACCAGGGCTTCGATCAAACATGTTTCTCTGAAAAATCTTCACGTGGAAGAGGAGTTCTGCGGCATATCTTTGTCAGGTTTTGATGATGAACACCGGATAGAAGAGGTCGCTTTGGATGGGCTTTATATCCATTGCGGGGAGTCGGTCAAGGCTTTTACCGGAGAGCTGCCTTACCGGAAATTATCTTTTGCGGATCCTGTCAAAATCGGATAAAATCCTTTTCCGTAGAGCTTTTACAACATCCGGAAGTCTGAATTTTTGATCCGGATGGTGTATTTTTTTCTTTTTTTTCTCTTTTTTTCAAAAAATACTTTTAGAAATGACTTGAACATTTGCCGGATTGTGCTAAAGTATGGAATGGTAGAAAAATAATCTTATTCAAGGAAGGTAACATAATGGCTATCACAAAACTCAACAATGTGCTTGTCAAGCACGGAAAAATCATGTTCGGTATCATTACCGCAATCATCATCGTCGCATTTGTCTGGTTCTTCACCCCCGGTGCAGACGGCAGTATTCTTTTTGGTTCCAATCCGAATTCACCTGATGCTGTTTGCGGCGAAGTTGCCGGACAGCCGATCAAGAATAAGGATGTTTCAGAGGTAACCAAGGCTCATACATTGATTAATGCCGCAATGGCAAATGTCAAGCCGGAGCCTGGAAAGATGAATCTTGCTTTTGAACAGGCATTTAACTATGCTGCAATGTACAAGGCTGCAGAAACTCTCGGACTGGTCGTTCCGGAAGAACAGGTCGCCAAAGCTTTGCGTTCTCTCCCTACTTTCCAGAAGGATGGAAAATTTGATGAGGCAAAATACAAAGAATTTGAAAAGAACATGCTTCAGCCTGCCGGATATAATGCAGAAGATCTTGAAAATGCAATGAAAATCATTCTGTCCATCGAAAGTATGCCCGTTCTTTTTGATGATGGAGTCTATTCTCCCTCCGAACAGATGGAATACATCAAAAATGATCTTGAAACCACTACAGCTTTGAGTGTTGTGTTTGATGTCAATTCATTCAAGGTAAATATCAAGCCCACAGAAAAAGATCTTACCGGTTTCTATAACAGCAATAAAGCCAAGTTCATGAATCCTGAAGAATATAATGCTGAAGTTGTTATGTTTAATTACGGCGATTATAAAGTCAAGATCGATGAAAAGGCTGCAAAAGCCGATTATGAAAAGAATAAGAGCAATCTTATCACTCTTGAAGGAAAGCAGATGACATTTGACGAGTTCAAACGTGATTTGCTTCTTGCGGAACAGGCAAAAGCTGCAATGAAAGATGCAAAGGCTTTCCGTGAAAAAGTTTATAAAGCAACGGAAACGATTGCCGGTGACAAGAAAGCATATCTGGCAGAATTCCAGAAACTTGCAGCAAAGGAAGCAAAGAAAAATTACGTCAAGATCGGCTGGTTCTCATCTGCAGCTGCAACACTTCCTGTTGTTGGTGCGGAAGTTGAGTTGTTAAAGAGATTGAATGCGGTTGCCAAAGAAAAAGCTCCTGTTACCGGTGCGGTGATGGGTGAAAAAGCCGCTTATGTCGCAGCTGTTACAGATATCAAGGCTGCAACACAGAAATCTTATGCAGCAGCCAAGGCCGAAGTGAGAGAAGCCTATATCAATCAGAAAGCATCCGCCAAGGCAAATGAATCTATGGCAAATCTCCGTGCAGCATTGGTATCCGCCAAAAAAGCAAACAAGAAGATCGATGAAACGCAGTTCAGAGAGCTTGCAAAGGGTGCAATCATTGAGAAGTTGCCTCCCATCAAGATGGCAGAATTCAAAAATGGTGTATTCGTCCTTCAGAAGCAGATGGAAGAACTCTCTAAAAAGAATCTGTCAGAAGAACAGTTAAAGGTTGCATTCATGCAGGGACAGTTCCAGCTGCGGAACTATATGATGAATCTGGAAACCTTTGCACCTGTGATGGAAGCCTCTATCGGTACTCTTTCCAAGGATCAGGTTAATTCCATGGGCGTTATGGCGTTCTTCGTGATCGACCGGAAACCCGCTTCCCAGGATGAAATCGAAAAGTATAAATCTGTTCTTACTTACTACCTGAAGAAAGAAAAACAGCAGATCGTTGCTTCCGGTCTGTATGAATGGCTTGGTAAGAGCCTGAAGAATCATGTTCAGCAGGCACAGCAGGAACAGAATAAGCAGGGTAAGCAGGAAGGCGAAAAGACTGAGAAAAAATAATTCGGTCTTTTCCGGGTGAACCGTCATGGCAAAGAGAAAAGGGACGAGCGGAAAAAAAACTGAGCCACGGAAATCGGGTTCAGGTGCGAAAACCAAAGGTGGTTTTTATTTCCGGTGGAAAGTTTGGGTTCCCTCCATTTGCCTGGCGGTTTTTTGTTTCAGCATTCTTTTCTCCTACCTCCCGGAGGATTATGTTCCGGGATTTCTGGAGCCGGTTCATACATTCTGTCTCCGGACAAGAAATACAGTCATTGCAAAAACCGGTTTGGATCTATACCGGTATGATGATGCGGTAACGATCAAGACGACCGGATCTCCGGATATTACGGTCTATTTTGCTCCGGGGAAGCGGATCACGGAAGGACTTTGCGGTCTGATCCGATCCGCCAACAAATCTGTTGATGTCTGTATTTATGACCTCGACTTGCAGGAAGTTGCAGATGCTCTGCTGGAGGTGAAGAAACAGGGGGTGGAAGTCAATATCGTGACTGATTCTGACAACCGGAAATTGGATGCAGTTGTCCGTTTGGATAAAGCCGGGATAAAAATTGTTGAAGATGAACGATCCAGCATTATGCACAATAAGTTTGTGATAGTGGATAACCGCCGTGTCTGGACCGGCTCATTCAACTTCACGGTGAATGGTCAGAATAAGAATGATAATAACGCACTTGTGCTGGATTCCAGAGAAATTGCGGCATTCTATCGGGAGAAGTTTGAGGAGTATCTTTCCGGAGATTTCAGTACATCTGCCAATGATAAAACGGATCGTAAAGGGAAAGCGATGATGGGGAAGATCCCTGTTCAGGTGGCGTTTTCCCCCAGTGATGGAATTGCTGAAATTATTTGTGATCAGCTTGCAGAAGCAAGGGACAATGTTTATGTGATGGCTTTTGTTCTTACTTCGGAGCCGATCGCACAGAAGCTCGGTGAACTGGCTGAACGGGGTGTCAGGATCCATTGTATCCTTGACCGCGGTCAAGCCCGGACACGTTACAGTCAGAGTCAATACCTGAAGAGCCGCGGAGCAAAGATCTACATCTCTCCCAACTCCAGCGGTAAGATGCACCACAAGGTGATCACGATCGACGATGATACTGTCATTACCGGAAGTTACAACTTCTCAAGTAATGCAGAAAAAGGAAATGATGAGAATGTTATCATCATCAAAAATATAGAACTGGCGAAATTGTATAACAAGGAATTCAAACGCTGTTTGAATGGAACGAAAGGGTACTGAATATGATGAAAAGAATGCTTTTGCTGTTTGTTTTTCTCGGTGCATTTGCGGCTTCTGCACAACAACGGATCGCAACTGTTGATATGGATAAAGTGTTCCGTGAATACTATAAAACCAAAATCGTGGAAGCCAATTTGAAGCGGCAGGCTGATATTTACAAAGAGTATGCCGTGAAACTTCAGGAAGAGATCCGTAAGCTTCAGGCTCAGTTCATTGAGCTTCGTGATGCCTCTCTGAATGTTGTCCTGACGGAAGCTGCCCGGGAGAGCAAACGTCTTGCGGCACGGGATAAATATGCACGGATCGTGGCAAAAGAGAATGAATTGAAAAATTACAACCGTGAGAAGCAGGCGCAGCTCCGGGATGATCAGGACAGACAGCGCGCAAAAATATTATCAGAGATCCAGGTGGTTGTAAAAAATCAGGCAACCCTTGGCGGATATCAGCTGGTCTTTGATAACAAAGCACTTTCGATCTCCGGTCTTCCGATAGTGGTTTATTCCGCTCCGGCAACAGACATCACTGCATCAGTTATCAAAGAATTGAATGCAGGCAATCATACATCAAATAACAAGAAACAATGAAATAGGAAAGGGTACAGAATATGGCAGAGTACACAGCAGCACAGTTGGCAGAAATCGTAAACGGGACAGTAGTTGGGGATGCAGAACGCAAAATCACAGGAGTCAATTCCCTTGGTTTGGCAACAGAACAGGAACTCTCGTTCCTTTCCACTACAAAATATCTTCATAAAATGGAAACCAGCAAGGCTGGAATCATTCTGATCGGTGAGAGCGTCAAGGTGGAACCCAGCGAAAAACGCACCTATATCGTTTGCGGAGATGCTGATAAATCTTTCGGCAAACTTTGCAACCTCTTTACGCCGGAACCGATCAAGTATGAACCGGGGATTGCTCCGGGTGCATTTGTTCACCCGACTGCAACTGTTGACCCCACCGCATCCATCGGTCCCAATGCCGTGATCCAGGAAGGTGCAGTTGTCGGTAAAAACACAGTGATTTGCGGCGGCGCATACATTGGACACTTTGCCAAAGTCGGCGACAATTGTTTTATCAGTGCCAATGTCTCCATCATGCACTATTGCGTTCTTGGAAACAGAATCATCATCCATCCGGGTGCAGCGATCGGCGGCGATGGCTTCGGCTTTACTCCCACCTTCCGCGGCTTGGTGAAAGTGCCTCAGAACGGTATCGTTCAGATCGATGATGATGTGGAAATCGGTTCCAACTCCACAATTGACCGTGCCCGTTTCGGCAAAACCTGGATCAAGAAAGGTGTCAAGATCGACAATCTGGTTCACGTTGCCCATAACGTTATCGTCGGTAACTCCTCTGTTCTGATCGGACAGTGCGGAATTGCCGGAAGTACAGAAATCGGCTGTGGTGTGATCGTTGCTGCCCAGGCTGGAATCAATGGACATATCACTCTTGGAGACGGCTGCCGTGTTGCCGGAACCGCCGGGGTCCAGAAGAGCGTTCCGCCGGGAGTTTCTGTTTTCGGTACACCTGCAGAAACTGACCGTGAATTCTTTGAACGCCATACACTTCCCCGCAAGGTCAAACGTCTTGTTGCCCGCATTGAACAGCTGGAAGCCGCAATCGCAGCTTTGGAAAAGGGCGGAACTGCAGAATGAAAAAAGTTTTAGTTTTACTTTCCGCCTGTATGATCGGAGCTTTTCAGATCGGCTGCGCTCATGAAAAGTACGGGGAATATTCCGTTCAAGCGATCAATTCCAAAACCGGAATTGCATCCGGAATGACAAAAAATGGAGAGTTGCTTGTTCTTGAGAGAGACGAGCAGCGGCAGGCTATTTATATTCCCAATAACCGGGTCGGGGATGTTCAGATTTTCAATTGTTCCGAAGCTCCGGTGATGTATGTAAAGATCAATCTTTTCGGCAGAAAACATTGTTCCATCCTTCGGGTGGAACTTCCTGCCCGGAAGACAGATCTGAAATACTATCGTCACCGGGAAGTCGGCAATAACGTCACATGGAAGGGAAAGAAAGCCTGGATCATTGATCTGAAAGAGGTTTCCCCGGACGGAAAATCCATCCGGGTCGTGTTTGATGTTGAAAATGATCACAAGCGCAGAACCGGAGATTATTTCCCCGCTTCCAATGTGCTTTCGGACCGGTAATGGCAGAGACCCGACACATTCCTGAATTGCTTGCTCCGGCAGGTAATTTGAACACGGCACTGGCAGCTTTTGATGCCGGTGCCGATGCCGTTTATGCGGGATTGAAAAAATTCAATGCCCGTGAGCGCGGTGATAATTTCACTGCGGAAGAGATGGGGCAGCTGATCTCTTATGCTCACCGCAACGGTAAAAAAGTTTATCTGACCTTTAATACCTTGCTGCGGGATTCCGAATTGCCGGAGGCTGCTGAAGCTCTTGCGGAACTTCATTATCTTCATCCGGATGCTCTGATCGTGCAGGATATCGGTGCCGCTGCAATGATCCGCAAATTTTTCCCGGGATTGGAAATCCATGCCTCAACACAGATGGCGATCCATAATTCTGCCGGGATCCGGACTGCCGCTGAAATGGGATGTTCCCGTGTGATCCTTGAACGTGCTGCAACCCTTGACGAATTGCGGGAAATGACAAAAAATTCCCCGGTAGAGTTGGAAGTCTTCATTCATGGCGCTCTCTGCTGTTCCCTTTCCGGAATCTGCCTTCTCTCTTCCCGGATCAGTCATGGCGATGCCAGCGGAAATCGCGGAAAATGCAAACAGCCCTGCCGGATGCTTTACAAAGATGCAACCGGAAAAGAAGGATTTTTCCTTTCGACCCGCGACCTTTGCGGTCTTGATCTCGTGCCGGAATTTATCCGGATGGGTGTCTCTTCTCTGAAGATAGAGGGACGTCTGAGGAAAGCTGATTATGTCGCAGGCGTTGTCAAGGCTTACAGGACTGTTCTGGATCACCCGGATGACCCGGAAGCGAAAAAAGAGGCTTACCGGATCCTTGACCGTACCTGTTCCCGGGAGCGGTCTCACGGTTACTATACCAGAGAATCTGCTGCAAGTTTGATCCGGTCGGATGCTCCCGGCGGGATCGGACAGATCCGTGGAAGGGTGATCCGGGCAGGAAAAAACTCTTTTGAGGCGGAACTTACAGCCAGTCTGCATGTCGGCGACAATATCCGAGTCCAGAGTGTTAATGGTGATGATGCGCAGGCTTTTACGATCCTTGATCTTTCGACCTCTTCCGGAAAAGTCAAACAAGCTCCTGCCGGATGCCGCTGTACGATCGGTGTCCCGAAACGGAATATAGCTCCGGGCGGTATCATTTACCGGATCGGTTACACGCACGATACCATGGAAAAGCGGATCGGTAATCTGCCGCCGTTCAGACCGGCAGTTGATCTTGACATTCTTCTGGATGGAACTGGTTTGACTGTGATGGCGGGTGAAAAAACTTTTTTCATGAAGCTTTCTCTTTCCCCGTCCGAAAAACATCCGGTTACAGCAGATATTTTGAAAGAGGCGTTTGAATCGGTTGGAAATCTTCCATTTTCACCGGAAGTGAAACGTGTCGAATTATCCGGCGAGTGGTTTTTACCGTCTCCGGTTCTCAAAGAGCTGCGCCGGAATTTCCGTGATTGGGCTTGTGAGAACATTTCCGCGGAAGAGATCCGTGAAAAATCTGCAAAATGTGCAGAAAATCTGTTGGCACATGTTCAGAAGATGAAATACAGCGGTTCAAAAACGGTTTATAAAGACGGTATCGAACTGCCCTTCTTTACGTCAGAACTGGAGTGGGATGCTTTGGAAAAGAGTGTTGCGAAGTCGATCCAGGCAGGCAAAAACGTTTTCTGTGCAGCTAATCTTTCCCATTTTCAGTTGAAAAAGAAGTTTCCTGAAATTGTGTTGAAAACGATTCCGCCATTTCCGGTTTCCAACCGGCTTGCGGCGGAAGAGGCTTCCCGGATCGGGGCATCGATGGTTCATGCTCATGTGGAACTGCCGGAGGATGAGCGTCTTTCCCTGAAACATGCTTCTCCGATCCCTGTTGAAGAGTTTCGCGGGAATCCTGTTCTTTTGGCAACCCGTGCATCTGTCAAAGCAAAAGGCAGTTTGAGAACGGTTCAGGGGATGCGTTTCAGGATAGAAAAACGGGGTGAATTCACCTGTATTCTGGAAGATATTTGATCTTTTTGAAAAAAATATCACTAAAAAGTGAAAAAGTTCCACAATATTTCTTAATTTATTTGCGTTATTGATAATATGATGTATTGTACCAAAAAATAAAATAAGAAAGGGTTTCCCATGCAAGAAAAACGTTTTTACCGTCCCGGATTATTTGTCACCGGATTGCTTGCCTCTGCATTTATTTTGTGCGGTTGTTCCAAAAAAGAGAAAAAAAGCAGCGCAGAGCGAGAAGTTCGTGTTCAGGTTCAGAAGATTGAGAAGCGGAAATTCCGCCGTCAGATTCCTGTTCAGGGAACAGTTGATCCTGTTCAGTTTGCAGTTCTCTCCGCAAAACTGGGCGGAACGGTTGAATATTTCCCCGGCAGATCCGGAACCAAGCTGAAAAAGGGAGACACTCTTTATGAAATTGACCGTCAGATCCTTGCCAATCAGGTGACAGTCCGTCGGGATGATATTAAAGTCCGTGAAGCGGAAATATCGATTGCAAAGGCAAAATTGGACAGCGCACTTGCCGGAAAGAAGAGTGCCGAAGCAAACAGAAAGAGTGCAATGGCAAATAAGGAAAGTGCATTGCGGTCGCTGGATAAAGCAAAGATCACCAAAGAGAAAGCCCTTATCTCAAAGAGACAGGCGGAAATTGCCAGAGACAAAGCAGAGCTTGATTTGAAGAAAGCAAAACTTGACTATGATCGTGCAGTCAAGCTCCGGGATTCCAAGGCAATCAGTACAGCTGACTTTGAAGTATATGCAACAGGCTATAGAAAGGCTCAGACTGATGTCCACAATACAGTTTCAGAAATTGCCGGAGCCAATGCAGAAATCGCCGGTTCTGATGCAGAAATTGCCAATGCCGGAGCAAGTGTTGCCAAGGCAGATGCCGCAATCTCCAGTGCAAATGCTGAAATTGCCAGTGCAGATGCAGAAATTAAAAGTGCAAAAGCAAACATTGATAATGCAGAAGCTCAGCTGAAACAGGCTCAAAGCAATCTCAATATCGCCCTGAAAAATCTGGCGGATTCAAAACAGACAGCCCCCTTCGATTGCACTGTCGTCGAGACTTATGTGGAAGAAAAAGAGTATGTTTCCAATGGAACGAAGATCCTGAAGATCGAAAATCTTGACCTGTTGGAGGTCGTCTGCTACATCAGTGCAGTCTATTACAATGAAATCGTTGAGAATAAAACAAAGGTTGAAATTTCAGCAGATGGCAAGAAATATGCTGATGCGGTAGTTACCTACAAGGCTCCTTCCATTGACCCCCAGAGCAGAACATTCAAAGTGAAAGCGATCGTTCCCGGAAAGTCCGGTCTTGTTTCCGGTATGCTCTGCAATATCAATATTATTCTGGAAGAAAAAGAAGCCTACGGTCTTCCCGCTGATGCAGTTCTGCTCCGTGCAAACAACCGCTACATCATCTATGCTGCCGGTAAAGACAAACGGGCAAAGAGCTTTGATGTGAAACCCGGGATCGTTGACGGAACCTACCGGGAAATCCTGAATCCGGAAAAATTCCTGGAAGAAGATATCATTGTCAGCGGGCAGAGTTTTGTGAACGCCGGAGCCCTTCTCCGTGTCACCCCGGTAAAAAAATAAGGAGGTGCTGCGATGTTTTTAAGCAGATGGTCCGTCAGGCGTCCGATCGCCATGACATCATTTATCATTATTCTTGTTATGATCGGATGTTATTTCTATCCGAAACTCAGTATCGACTTGCTGCCCAACATGGAAATTCCTGTGGTGCTGGTTCGTTGTACTTACGAAGGGGCAAGCCCTTCTGAAATCGAAATCGAAGTTGCAAAACGTATTGAAGATGCCGTGTCATCCATTGACGGGATCAAGCACGTTACAAGTCTCTGTATTGAAGACGAAGCCCGTGTTCAGCTGGAATTCAACATGGGAACGAACGTTGACGTTGCAGCGACAGACGTTCGGGAAGCGTTGAACCGTATCAGGAAAACGTTCCCGGATGGTGCTGATGACCCGGTGATCCGTAAGATCGACACCAATGCAACAACGGTTGCCCACATTTATCTCATCGGTGACCGTACCCAGGATGATCTTTATGACTTTGCAGATGACGTGATCGCAGACCGTTTTGCTTCCGTGGCAGGGGTTGGTGAAGTCCGTGTTTACGGTGCCAATGAAATGCAGGTGCATATCCTTCTCAATCGCGAAAAACTTTCCTCAATGAACATCTCTATCAACGATGTTGTCAAGAAACTTGAGGCAAACAATATCCGCGAACCTCTTGGACGTATTCAGTATGACAAGCAGGAAAAGAACGTTACTTTTGAAGGTGACTTCAAAGATTTTGATGAGATCCGTTCTCTGGAAATCGGGAAATACGAAAACAAACGGGTATATCTGCGCGACGTGGCAGAGATCAAACTTATCAGCCGTGAAGTCCGCAGTAAAGCGTTTGTGAACGGAAAACCTGCTGCCCGCTTCAATATCGTGAAGAAGGGGGAAGCGAACGCAATCGAAGTGATCAAGGGGCTCCGGCAGCGTTTCGATCAGATCATCAAGAACGGGGAACTTCCCTCCGGGATGGAGCTGGTCTGGTTTCACGACTCCGGGGAATTCATTCAGGCTTCTGTGGATGATGCCTGGTCAAGCATTCTTACCGGGATCATCCTGACAGCTGTTCTGCTGTTCCTGTTCCTGCACGAACCCCGCTCCACATTTATTGTGATGGTCTCCATGCCGGTTTCTGTCGTGGTGACGTTTGCCGCAATGTATTTCTGCGGATACTCTTTCAACATTATGACACTTCTTTCTCTGGGGTGTTCAGTGGGTGTTCTTGTGACCAACTCTATTGTTGTGATCGAAAATATCTTCAAGCATCTTGACCGTGGAGAGAATATTAAAGAAGCTGCTGAAAAGGGAACCGGCGAAGTGATTGCCGCAGTTTCCGCCAGTGCGTTGACAAACGTTGTTGTGTTCGTTCCGGTTATGATGATGACCACCCGAATCGGAAGTATGATGATTCCGTTTGCAGGGGTTATGGTTGGGGCAACACTTGTTTCACTGTTTATCAGTTTCACGATGACCCCGATCCTTGCCTGTGTGCTGCTGAAAGCGCCGAACCATGATCCGGACCGGAAGAAAACTTTCCTTGAGAAAGTCTTTATTCCATGGGATAAAGGCTATGACTGGCTCTGCCGGAAATTCAACAAGAGTATTGAATGGACCGCAAAATATCCCAAGACTTTGCTTCTTGTTGTTCTTACCGGGGCCGCTGCGGTTTACTTCTTCATGGTTCCGAAAGTGGGACTTTCCTTCCTGCCGTTCTGCGACCAGGGCGAAATCCGGATCAAGTTTGAGTTCCCCACGAACTACAACCTTGAAACCACTGAAAAATTGGTGATGGAAGCTGCTGAGCGATTGAAAAAATATGATTTCATTACCGGTACAGCAGTCAACGTCGGTAACGCAGGCGGCGGTGCCGGACAGGTTTCAGCTGCTGTTTATCTCGGTCAGATCACATTGAAAACAAAGCCAAAAATGGATCGTGAAGAGACGATCTGGCAGTTACAGGAAATCATTCGTAAAGAGTTGGATTATCTGGATGGCTGCCGTGTTACGCTGACCATTCCGGCGACGTTCGGCGGAAGCGGTGCAGAAATCCGGTGTGTCATGAACGGTCCCGACCTTCAAGTTCTGGAAGAGGCTGAAATGGCTGTGATGGAAAAAATCCCGGCGTTGGGAATTACCCGTGACCTTGACTCCAGCCGCCGTGAACGCAAACCGAACATCAATATCCGTCCCAACCGGACAGTTCTTCAGAATATGGGACTCTCCGCTCAGGAACTTTACGATCACATGCTCGGTTCTCTCGACGGTATCGAAGTCGGAGACTACCGCACAACATCCAGAAGTTACGATATCCGTCTGAAGAACCAGAAAGAATCTGGCGAAGCTCAGCTCCGTCAGATCTCACCGGTAATGCGTGAAAACGCTCCGCTGGGAACAGAAGCTGTGGCAGAAGTCAAGGAAGATGCCCGGCCTGTTGCGATCAACCGTTATGACAAAGTCCGAACCATGTGGATCTATGCCAATACCGCTCCCGGCATGGCACTTGGTCCGGTTTCTGATCAGATCAGGAAAACTGCAGAAGAAACATTGCCGCCCGGATATAATGTCCGTATGAGCGGAAGTGTGGAATTGATGAACGATACCGCAAAAGAGTTTGCCGGCGTGCTTGCTCTGGCAGCAGTTCTTACCTATCTGCTGATTGCGGCTATCATGGAATCCTGGACAAAGCCGTTCCTCATCATGTTCTCCGTCCCGCTGGGCTTCCTGGGTATGTACCTGACCCTTTATCTGACCGGTATGTCAATGTCGCTGATGGGATTGCTCGGAGGCGTTATGATGATCGGTATCGTGGTGAACAACGCTATTCTGATCATGGATGAATGCGGCAGATTGGTCAGCGAAGGTATGACAACTCACAAAGCAATGCTTCAGGCAACGGAAGAAAAATTCCGTCCGATCGTGATGACCAGTATCGCTTCCGTGATGGGTATGCTCCCCATGGCTCTGGGGACCGGACTCGGTTCGGAACTCCGTGCCAGCTGCGGTATGGGTGTGGTCGGCGGTCTGACCGTTTCCGCATTGCTTACCCTCTACGTCATCCCCGCTCTCTACTTTGCTTTCGTTCACGATACCGCAAAGCCGAAGAAGAAAAAAGAAAAGGCAGCGTAACAGCTGCCTCAAACAGAGGGGAAGATAACGGGGAGACAAAAGAAAAAATTTTAAGGAAATTTTTTCTCTTTTCTCCCCGTACCCCCTCTTTTCTCTTTTCAAACCTTTTTGCGGCATATCAATTTTTTGAAAACAAAAAATTAATATGCCATCATGAAGTGTTTAATAGAAAATTTTTTATACAATGGCATTCTGATTTTTGCTTGCAAAAATCGGAATGCCGCAAAAAGGTTTGAATCCTCCTTCGCACAAGGCTACGGCGGACATGAAAGGGTGATGGGGTTTGGGGAAGCGGGAAAAAACTTTCCTGAAAAGTTGTTTCCCGCTTCCCCAATTTCCATTTCTCTTTATGAAAGCTCTCCGGTAAAACGGAAAACTTCTTCTGTTTCGGCGTTGAGCTCATCGAAAAAGGATTTCATGAACTCGCCGCGTTGAACCGCAAGAGCTTTTCCGGAGGCGGTAAGCATACGCCCGGGAACATTGCGCAGTTTCACCAGATATTCCCTGTAGCCGGTATCTTCCGGTCCATATTCCGCACCTTCCAAAGCCTGTTTTTCTGTGTTGTGGATCCTTGCACCCACATGAGAAGCAAAGTGAAATGTTCTTGCGATCCCGACTGCTCCGATGGAGTCCAGTTTATCCGCATCGTAAACGATCTTTTCTGCCGGAGTTTCCGGCGTATCTTTGCCGCGGTAACGGTGCTTTCCGACACATTCTCCGACTGCATGGAGGAATGCTTCATCTGTACAGCCAAGTTCCCGTAGAATTTTAACGGATTTTATTCTGCCGAGAGCTGCATGACAGACATTTCCCTTTCCGGAATCCTCTTCCGGCCTGGCGCAATCATGGAGCAGGGCGGCATAACGGATGATCCGGCGGGATTCCAGATCCTCTGCCGGGAGTTCCATCTCTGCGATCTTACAGGCATTTACATAGACCCGCATGGTATGATCAAGGTCATGACCGCCCCGGACACCTGAAAAAATAGCGCGTACCCGTTGGAGTACGCGCTGAAAAAGTTCATCGTTCATGAATTACTCTTTCGACTCTTTCTTTTCCGGATGAGGCACACTGGTTTCCAGTGTTTTCTTCAGTTCCAGCTGGTGAGAGTGACGGTTTTTAGGAATGACTGTCAGCCAGGAGTGATCATCAAGGGGGAAGATCTGATAATGTTTTTCATCTTCTGCACGGTCATAACCGATCACAGTGTTGGGCGGGATCACGTTATGTTTGTCGATGATGCAGTTACGGATGCGGCTGTGTTCACCGACAGAGACATCATTCAGCAGGATGCAGTTGTGAACGGTTGCATAGCTGTGAACATGAACGGAGTTGAAGAGAACGGAGTTGGTAACGGTACTTCCGGAGACGATACAGCCGTCACAAACGATGGAGTTGATGGCTTTTCCGATTCTGGGCAGACCGTAGGTGTCGACTTCTTCGTTATGGACGAATTTTGCAGCAGGCAGACTGAAATGGTAGTTGTAGATGGGCCATTTGTCGTTGTAGAGATCGAGCTGCGGGGAAGTGGAACGAAGGTCCATATTTGCTTCAAAGTAAGCCTTGATGGTACCGACATCGCGCCAGTATGGTTTTCCGGAAGCGGGCTGTCCGGGGATCCGGTTGGAGTAGAAGTTGTAAGCGAAAAGCCGCTTGGTTTCAACGAGGCTTGGGATGATGTCCTTTCCGAAGTCATGGCTGCTGTTTTTATGTTCGTAGTCATTTTTCAGGAGAGAGATCATATCTTTTGTGTTGAAAATGTAGTTGCCCATGGAGGCGAGACACATGTTTTTATCGTTGGGCAGCGGAGTGGGATGTTCCGGTTTTTCCTGGAATCCGACGATCCGCCAGTCTTTGTCCACCTGAATGATTCCGAACTGATGTCCTTCAGAGATGGGAACCGGGATGGCTGCGACGGTTGCGATTGCATTGTTGCAAGCATGGAAGTCGATCATCTGACTGATATCCATTTTGTAGATATGGTCGCCGCCGAAAACTGCCACCAGGTCGGGATTGAAGTCTTCGATGAGGTGCATATTCTGATAGATGGCATCAGCGGTTCCGCGGTACCATGTACGATCCTGTGTCTGCATCTGAGCGGGAACCGGAATGATGAAGCTGCCGCGCACCTGCGTATTGGAGATGTTCCATCCGTTGATGATGTGTTCCATCAAACTCTGGGATTTGAACTGTGTAAGAACGAAAATACTGTTGATTCCGCTGTTGACAAAGTTACTGAGAACAAAGTCGATAATACGGTATTTTCCCCCGAACGGGACAGATGGTTTTGCGCGTTGATCGGTGAGTGGTGCAAGACGGGTCCCCTCGCCACCGGCAAGGATCATTCCAAGTACAGACATTCTCATAAGATTCATTCCTTCTGAAATATTGCCCCCATCCCCAAGGCTGTCTACGGAACAATATCTGGTTTTCCCGGATCACGTTTCGTAAAAAGCCTTTCCCAAAAAGAAGGGGAATCATTCTTATTATAGCACGGAATGGAAAAAGAATCAACCGTTTTTTATAAAAAAATCAGAAAAATCAGCAAAATATTTTTGTTTCTCTTGACAATATTGTGTACTGCATATTATCTTTACTGCGCAAACAAATTCAAGGAGTTCTGAAAATGGCATTTCTTAAAGATCACATCTATACCTGGGGCTACATCCTGGATAAAGTCCCGACGGCTGTTCCGTTCCTCACCCATGGAAAATCACGCTGCAGTCTGGAAACACAAACCGCTTACCTCGGCGCAGAACGGACGTTTTATATGAACTCCATGTTCAATGAAGAGTATATCCGCAGAACTTTTACCGATCCTCCGTGGGATCCCGAAATCCTGTCAAATTGTGTCAGAAATCTACTTTCCGATCACCACATGGAACGGCTCTCCGCAATGAAAGAGATTTATTGTACAGCGGAACATCTCAACTATCTGGATTCCTCTCTCCGGATCGCACGGGCTTCCCTGAAATATAAAAATATCAAAGGGATCCACTTTGACGATTTCAGGCCCGATCAGGGCGGCGATATGCTGGCAGAGATCCATGATAAAGTGAAAGAGATCAACCCCGATCTGAAAATCGTGACCGTCACTTACACCCATCAGAACGAAAGTGATTTTATTCCGCATCTGAAATATATTGATATCCTCAGCCGCTGGTGCTGGGTTCCCTCTTTGGATTTCTGGAGCCACCACAAGGATGACATTGCTAAGATCCGGGATATTGTGGGACCGGAAAAGAAGATTCTGCAGGGGCTTTATCTGCATGACTTCGGTTCTTCCGGACTGCCGGTCACAAAGTGCCATCATCCGGTGCCGCTGGATATCTTTCAGGAGAGCATTGAAACCAGCTGCGAACATCTCTGGGAAGGGATCATCGACGGTATCATTCTGCCGCAAGGTGCATGGTACAGCCATCCGTCTCACCGGGAGCATGTCATCTGGCTGAAAAATTATATCGACTGGTTTGATGCAACCACAACGGATTTATAAGCAAAAAAAGCTGTTTTTGCTCAAAAGGGTCTTGTAAAAATCGAAAGTATGTGCTATAATATACAAGCACAGAAAAGATCCTTTTATTCTCTTTTCTGTAAAAGCTTAACTTCGCATAACATCTGTTATGTAAAGTCAGCCATTGACCATTGAACTTGAATGATGAAATTTCAAGAACAGAAAGGAAGGAATTATGAGAAAAAATGAGTGTAAACCGCACAACATAACAGATGTTATGCGAAGTTTCACCCTGATCGAGTTGCTGGTTGTGATTGCCATCATCGCGATCCTGGCAGGGATGCTTCTGCCGGCATTGAACAACGCAAGAGAATCCGGAAGAAAATCAAGCTGTACAAGCAATCTGAAGCAGATGCACTTTGTCCTTACAGCATATTCTTCAAATCATGATGATGTATTGGTAACTGCAACAAACGGAACCCGTTACTGGGGACATGTCCTGCTGGTGGGAAAAGCTTTCAAAGGCATTTTTGAAACTACTGAAAATTATTATCCCTCCATCATGAAGTGTGCATCCGACTCCCGGCTTGGGAAAGAGGCCTTCCAGCTCAATAATGGCAGATATTGCTATGCCATCAATCAGCGTGTATCAGTGCTTTGCGGAACAGATAAATACCAGAAAGCATCCAGTTACAGCAAACTTTCAGCAATCAAAAATCCCTCCGGTGTCAGCTGGCTCGGTGATACAAAAGGCGGCTACGGCTATACTTGGAATGAGAATGAATTTGATAAACGTATTGGCTGGCGTCACAATAACCGGGCGAACTTCCTGTATGTAGACGGTCATGTTGATTCCAATACGCTGGCTTACTATCAGATGAATCCCGGCACGGGATCCCGCTGGTGGAGACCGTTCTTCAACTGGCACGGAAACTGATTTTAAACTGAAAAATATAAGGATAACTGACAATGAACGTAAAACTTTTTCTTTCCGCAATGTTTGCAGGCGCAGCTCTTATGGCGGCGGATCCTGCAGCGAACCTTGTTCTGAAACAGGACTTTGAACAGGGCGTTGACAAATTTGTGAAAGCTCCTGAAACTGCAAAAATCAACATGAAAGCCGCTCCGGCTGTCATCGAAGGCAGAACCAAAGGCAGCAAAGCGGTTCAGTTCAATGATAAAGCAAAAGATTTCAGCATCAACGGAGTAAAATTCCCCGTCCCCGGAAATGTTTCCATCTGGGTCAAAAATGTTGACAGAGTCAAGGGCAGCGGTGCTTACCGCCGTTTCTTCGGAACCACTTACAGTTCCAAAGGCTATTTCGGGTTCCAGGAATATACCGGTTATGCACTGATCTTTGTTCACGGATTCAACAAGAAAAACAAAAATATCTTTGTGAAGGCTCTTCCCCTCGGACAGTGGAACCATGTTTCCGTAAACTTCACGGATAAGCATATCGATGTTTATGTCAACGGTGTAAAGACCTCTTCTGCCGATCTTCCTGAGTCTATCTCCAATGTCAGTGGAAATCTTGTCATCGGAACCAGCGGTATTATCATGGATTCTTATGAACTCTACAACCGGGTTCTGACCGAAGATGAAATCAAAGCATTGGCAAAGTAAGGAACGGAAATGAATTTGAAACGACTTTTATCAACAGCCGCTGCCGGTTTTGTATTGCTTGCCGGAGCTGCAGAATTCACTGTCGGCAGCACAGCAAAAGCTCCCGTCATCGACGGTAAACTCTCTCCCGGCGAATGGAAAGATGCTCTTGTCATCTCCGGAACCGGCGGAACCCTTGACCACCGGAGAGCAGAACTGTTTCTGACCTGGGACGAAAAGAATATTTACGGTGCAGTCCGGACAGAAACGCCCCCGCGCGGAAGACTCGTACAGAATGTAAGCACAAATCCTGTCAGCGATGATTCCGTGGAATTCTGGTTCGATCCTCCGAAGTCAGCCCGTACCCACGAACAGTGGAAGTTCGGGGAATTTCAGATGATCATCAGCAACACCGGAAAAATGTTGCTTCAGCATCACAACCCCGGCTACGGGCTGCCTGTCCGCAACTGGGTGACCGGCGGAATGAAAGTCGTCAACAAAGTGGAACACGAAAAATGGGTCTGTGAATTTTCCATTCCGGCAAAAGGATTCGGGATGAGCAAGCTCGGCGAACTGGATTGGAAGATCCTTGCCTGTGTGAACTTCCGTTCCGCTCCGGGCAAACAGGTTCCGTTCCTTCCGGTCGCCAGTTTCATGGCTTCCAAGTCCTACCCGACTTACAAGCTCCGGAAAAAAGCTCCTGCGGTCCGTCAGCTCTATGCAGATGCCTCGCCCCGTTATCCCTTGAAATGGGAAAGCTCCAAACCGCTGAACTATGAAGCAACTGTCGACGGCAAAGTTCTCAAAGGAACGCTGCCTGTAACACTTCCGGCTGCGGTTCCCGGAGCATACTCCATGAAGATCATGGATGGCGGAAAAGTCGTCTTCCAGCGTAACTTCAAGACCGGGAAACTCCCTGCAAGGATCTGGACGACTCCGGAATCCTATATCGTTCTTGAACAGGATTTTGAGCAGGGAATCAATAAATTTGTCGAAGCTCCCAAAGGCGCAAAAGTTGTTGCAAAAACAATGCCGTCACTGGTTGCCGGAAGAAAAGAAGGCACCAAGGCTGTTCATTTTGATGCCAATGCAAGAGGTTTCAGAGTTCAGAAAGGCAGACTTCCTGTTCCGGGAAATATCTCTTTCTGGATCTGGAAAGATGCAAAAACGAAAAAAGGCAATGTCCGTTACTTCAATACCACCTTTGTTTCAAGCGGATATATCGGACTTCAGGATCATCCCGGATTCCTGCTGCTGTTCCTGCACAACTTCAAGGGCGGCAACAAGAATATCATGGTCTCACGCCGTCCGACGGCTCAGACCTGGACCCATGTTTCCATCAACGTTCAGCCGAAGCGGATCGAACTTTACTGCAACGGCATGAAAGTCAGTGAACAGGATCTTGCCATCACCATCAACCCCAAAAAACTTGGAGATATCGCATTCGGCAACGGTGTCGGTTTTGCCATTGATGATTATGTGGTTTACAGCCGGACTCTTGAGCCGCAGGAGATCAAAGCAATGGCGCAGGGGGAACCCAGTATTTCCGGCGAAATGGCATGGTATCCCAGTCTGAACTCCATTGTTCTTGACCTGAACTGCAATCCGAAACAGCTCAGGGGCAAAGATGTTGTCCTTAAGATCGTCACAAAAGACGGAAAATCGGTTTATAACGGTAAAGTTTCCATGGAAAAAGCTGCAAAGATCAGCAGCGGAAGCCAGCAGCTTCTGGTTCTCCATGAAGCGGTCAAACTGCCGTTCGAACTTGCTGACGGCGATTATATCATGAGTCTTTCTCCGGAAGGTTCTGAAAGTGCCCTGCTGGAAAAAGAGTTTATAGTCAAGAGCTATAAATGGCAGAAAAACAAGCTCGGGAAACGGGATGTTCTTCTTCCGGGATTCACACCGCTGAAGGTCAAAGGCAATGTGATCTCTGCAGTTCTGCGGGATTACACCATCGGCAATGCCGGACTTCCGGAAAAAGTCGTTGCAGAGGGCAAACAGATCCTCGCAGCTCCTGTGACCGTCAACTTTGTGAAAAACGGAAAAGTCAGAACCGCTGCAGGCAGTGCAAAAGTCTCACCTGTCAAAAAATCTGATACTGCAGTCGAATACACCGCCACCGGTAAAGAGATGAAAGTCAAAGGAAGAATGGAACAGGACGGTCTTCTGATCCTCGACCTGACCTTCCCGGCAAATCTCAATGCGGATCGTGTTTATGTTGATATCCCTGTGAAAAAAGAGTTTGCGGAACTTTATCACCCCATCGGAGAACATATCCGTGCAAACCCCGCAGGATTCACGCCTGCCGGACAGGGCACGATCTTCAAGAGCCGCAATGTACAGCAGGTCAGGATCACAAACTTCATCCCCTATCTCTGGCTGGGAACCGATACCCGCGGAATCTGCTATGCGGCAAACTGGGATAAAGACTGGGTCCACTGCAAAGAACGGGATGCAGTGGAACTGTTCCGTCACAAAAATGGCGATGTCAGCATCCGTCTGAACCTGATCAATGCACCTGTCCAGTACAAACGTGCCCGGACGATCCAGATCGCACTGCAGGCATCCCCTGTGAAACCAATGCCAAAAGGCTGGCGCGGCTGGTCCGATGGTTTCAATTACAAAGGAAATAAATACTCCGGCGTTCTTGCAAGTCCTCCGTACTGGGGCGGCTATATGGCTTGGGCAATGCGTTATCCCGCGTTCCAGGACTTCGGGTATATCCGGAAACTGGCTGAAACCGTCAGAACCGGTGTCATCGACCAGAAGTATGTCAACGCATGGATCGAACGGATCCTCAAAGGATCCAAAGCAGATGTGCCCTGGATCCATGGCAAAGCACCTGCAGCCCGCAGAGCTTATGTGACATCTCATACCAGACTTGCATTCGCACGGGCAAAGTCTTTCCACGGAAAGAAAGATCCTGTTCTCTATTTCTACACCTGTGATGCCGATAGCGCAGCAGCTCTGCCGGAATATCCTGCAATGAAAGGCGAATGGGCGAACCCCTCTTACGGTGTCTGCGGTTCCTACACCGATTACGCCATCTATTATCTTGACAAGATGCTGGAAGCCGGAATGCGCGGTGTTTATGACGATAACACCTTCTTCCGCTGCAATTACTCCTGGGCGACCGGTGATGCTTACATCACGGAAACCGGAGAAGTCAAGCCCGGCTTGAACCTGTGGAACAACCGCGAATACCACCGCCGTCAGGCTGTGACCATGATGGATCGCGGAATCGAACCCTGGATCACCGTTCACCACACGAACGCCAACATCCTGCCCACACTTGGTTTCGCAACAAACTGCATGGGTATGGAATGGAAATACGGTTATCATGACTTCCAGGAACGGTTCTCTCCGGATTACATCCGTGCAGTCTGTCAGGGACTTCAGGCGGGACTTTATCCCACCATCCTTGACGGTGTCGTCGGCGGTACGAAGGAGCAGCGTTACTGGGCAACCAGAACCATGATCGCGGTCCTGATGCCCCACGAGATCCGTCCCACGATCCCCCGCGGCGGTAACGGCAAGCTGCTCATTGATTCCTACAATCATCTCTACGACTTCGGTGTCTGGAAAGATGATTGCAAGTACACTGCTTACTGGAACCCGGAAAACCCGGTTAAGTCTGCCGATCCGAAACTGTTGACCAGCACCTATCAGCGCGGCAAGAAACTGCTGATCGTCTGCGGAAGTTATACCGGAGACATCAACGCAGTCCTTACTTGCAAAGGTACAGTCAAGTCTGCGAAAAATCTGGAAACAGGCAAAGCCCTGAATGTTTCCGGAAACAAGATCAGTTTCCCCATCAAGAAGCATGACTTCGCAATCATCGAAGCAGAACTCAGATAAATCATAGTTTTTTCAAAGATTCTGAATATCCCTTGGACATTGTGACTGAGGGATATTTTTTTATATTCAGATTGACAAAGGTTCTTTGGTGTGCTATAATACTGTGAAAAATGTTCGTTTTGTGCAAAAAATGTTTTTCTTCTCTATTTACTAACTGCTTTTTTGTAGTATAGTACAGATATGTTAAGGACAAAAAGAGGTTGCCATGGATTATTTTAACGGATTGACTTTTCCCCGTATGGGAAGTGAGCCGCAGTACAGAAAGTATGTGGTCAATTCCCCGTTGTATTACGGGATCCAATTCAACTATCATGGAGCCATGAAATTGAAGCTCGGGAGCGGGAAGGAATTTTTTGCAACGGGAAGTTGCGCGTTTCTGACCTATCCGGGGGAAATGTTTGAATATGGTCCGGTGGATGACCAGCCGCGGCATCATAATTTTATCTGTGCCTGCGGTCCCCGGATCGAACACTATCTTTCCGGCGGGCTTTTTGAACGGGATCCGGAACATCCGCTGGTTCCCATAGAGAATGGTGAAAAGTTTTACCGAACCATGCAGGAGATCATGATGTTATGCCGGGATGCTCAGAGAGTTTCACCCCGGGCAGTGCTTCTGTTTGAGGATCTGCTTCTGCAGATGTATGAATCCGGCAGAAAAGAGAGCAACCCGGTTCCATATCAGGCATCCAGTCTGAATATTCTGATCAAACAGATTTGCACCGAACCGGAGCGCAGGTGGGATTTTGTTGCAGAAGCGAAGAAATACCGGGTGACAGCAACGCATTTCAGGCGTATTTTCAAGCAGATGACCGGATTGCCGCCGCAGCAGTTCCTGATTCAGAACAGGCTGCATAAAGCTGCTGCCATGCTGGCTTCTACCAAAGAATCTGTGAATGAGATCGCATACCGGACCGGATGGGAAAATGTTTTTTACTTCTCCCGTCAGTTCCGGCAGAAATACCATGCTTCCCCATTACAATACCGGAAAGAGTTTTCTATCCGGAGCTGAACGTTGAAATAACCAGGAAAGGATAATATTTATGGATCGAGTCAAAATGCTGCGCAGTGATGAAAGCGGGTTTGCCTATGAAATGGAAAACCAGCCGTTCAGCCCTGACATTTATTATGATTCCCCCTGTGTGGATGTGGATCAGGCAAAAGTTTCTCACAAAATACTCGGGTTCGGTGCTTCGTTCACCGATGCCGCATGTTACATGTTTCAGAAAGTCGATCCGGAACGGCGCAGAGCGTTGTTTCAGGATCTCTTCTCCGAAGACGGTCTGAATCTCTCCATCGGACGCCTGAATATCGGCGCAAGTGACTACTCCACAAAGGTTTATTCCTATCACGATAAAGAAGATCCGGAGCTGAAAGATTTCACCATTGACCACGATAAGAAATATATCATTCCCATCGTGAAAGAGGCACAGGCGATCCGTCCGGATCTCTTTCTGTTCAGCTCTCCGTGGAGCCCTCCGGGTTGGATGAAGACCGGCGGCAGCATGTGCGGCGGTTATATGCGGGCAAAATATCTTCCGGTGTTTGCGGATTATCTGGTAAAATATCTTCAGGCATATCAGGAAGCCGGGATCCATATTGATGCCATGACCATGCAGAATGAACCCGACACCGATCAGCGGGGATGTATGCCGCAGTCACAGCTCCACCCGGATTTTGAAATGGAACTGGTGGGACACCTCCTGCCGTCCCGCCTGAAAGCTGCCGGGCTTGATACGAAAATGTGGCTCTATGACCACAACTATCAAGGCTGGAAACGGGTGCTTTACATGCTCTCCGATCCGGAAGTCGCTGCGAATGTCGATGCCGTTGCATGGCATCCCTATGACGGTTTCCCGACAATGATGAATCCGATCCGTGAAAGATATCCGGATCTTGCATTCCAGCTGACGGAAAAAGGACCGAACTACAAGAAGAATTCAGCGGAAAGTCATCTGCTCTGGTGGTCCCGGACGATCACCGGCGCACTGAACAACGGCTGTTCCTCTTTTGTGGGCTGGAACTATGCGCTTGATGAAAACGGAAGCCCGAATCTGGGCAACTTCAAATGTGCCGGACTGGTGGAAGTCCACTCAAGAACCGGTGAGATCACCCCCAGCATCCAGTATCACGCGTTCAAACATTATGCGCCGTACCTGAAACGCGGGGCGGAAATCCTTTCCTGTCCCATGAACTTCCCGCAGGAACCCATGGTGGATTGTCTTTTGGCACGGAACCCGGATGGTTCTGTCGTTGCAGTCGTCGGAAACGGCGCGGACAAATTCTCCTCCATTCAGTTCAAATACAAGGGCGAATATCTGAAAATTTATTTGCCGGAACAGACAATGACAACCATAATTCTTGGTTAAAAATAAGGAAACAAGATGAATATTTTCAAAAAATCTGTAATGAGTTTTGCGGCGGCAGTCACGGCAAGTTTGCTGCTGCAGGATGTTCAGGCTTATGATCTGAAGAATCCCGCATTGACCCCCGTTGAGATCCGGAAAGCGGAAAAACATGCACCCATCCAGCTGGTGAAAAACGGACAGCTGCAGTTTGCAATCATCGCCGATCTTGAAAAAGAGACGGGCAATGTTCGCAGCCGCAGTATCTCTTATGCTGTGGATGAACTGAAAACCGGGTTCCAGAGCTGTACCGGAAAAACACCGGAAGTCTTTCACAGCAGCCAGCTTGCAGCGGCAAAAAAGAAATATCCGTTCGTAATTTCTGTCGGGAACAACCCGGTCTCTGCAAAATATGTGGATGTGAAAAAACTGAAACAGGAAGGGTTTGAAGTTGTTACATTCCCCGGCGGTGTCGTGATCGCCGGAACAGACTCTTCTCTTGACCCCAACTACAACAAAGATCCGCTTGATATGAAAGGCGGCATCCGCGGGACACTCTGGGGAAGTTATGACTTCATGGAACGTATTATGGGGATCCGTTACTATATGCCCGGAACAGGAACGATCTTCCCGGCGATCAGGGAGCTGACCCTCACACCGTTCCGCTATTATGACTATCCGCGTCTGCCCGGCAGAAACGGGATCTTCTTCATCAACTGCACCATGCTTCCCTCTACAAAAAATTCCTACCGGAAAGCCGGATGGGTGGAAGATTGGATCCCCTATCTCGGGAACTCCCTGAATATCAAGTGGGCAGATCTGATGAACAACCGCTGGAGAATGGGACAGGTCAATCCTCCTTTCGGCGGACACGATCCCCATGACAAAAAGTTTGCCAAAAAGCATCCCGACAAGCTGGAAACGATCTTCTACCGTTCCCCCAACGGAAACTTCTACTACGAACCCCACGAACTCGTCGGCTCCTATTACGATGTGGTCGACCTGAAATTTGCAGATATTCTGATCGATTCCTGGAAACGGTATTTCGCTTCCAAAGGAAAAGATAACGACGGCTGGAGCTGGGCAAACAATCAGTATGTCTCTTTCGGTGTGACTGACCACCGGATCACTCTGGCGGATGTGGAGATCGACCCGGTCGTGAGAAAGCTGAATCTGATTACCGATGCCGATAAAAAACGCGGGGCTCCTCTTGCCAATGTCTATGCCCGATTCCTGCAGTATCTGGATAAGCGTCTGCAGCAGGAACTCCCCGGTGTGAAACTGGCTGTCATGGCGTATTACGATATCCAGCACGCCTCCCGCGACCCCAGATGGAAACTCTCCAAAAACGTGGAAGTCCGTTATTGTGAAGGCGCATTCCCCCGTCTGGTCCATAACAAGGCTGAATGGGCAAAAGTGGAGCAGGGGTTGAAAGACTGGGAAAATGCGACCGGCAACCCTGTCCGCTCCATCTGGGCATACAACCACAATACCAACGTTTATTCCCGTGCCATGATCGGACAGATGATGGGTGAATCCATCAAAAAATGGGGAAATCTGGAACAGCGCGATCAGGTATTTTTCGACCACGGCGGACATTATGATTTCTGGAACCACTTCCCCACAAAATATGTGATGTACCGCTCCATGTGGAACCCGGATTTCAACTGCGATGCAGCGATTTATGAAATGTTCACCATCCTTTACGGAAAGAAATCTGCTGATATCCTGATCCAGTTCCAGAGATTGCTGAAAAAGACTTATATCGACATTTCTTCCAAGCAGCAAGATGGCGATATCCTTCCTCCGCTTGCTGTCGTGAATCAGATGGAAAAACTGCTGGCGCAGGCAGAAGCTGCTCTGCCCGCAGGCAATGAACGCGCGAAGAAACATTTCCAGCTCTATAAAAAATTGTGGCCCGGAGCCTTCCAGGGAACCCGGAACCGTTACTCTTTTGAACGCGTGACCTACAATGTCTATCAGCTGTTGAGAAAAGAAAAGATCGTTGTTGACGGTGAAGCGGAAGCACTCTGGAAGAAGATCAAGCCTATGAAGATGATCTGTCCGAACGGAACCGGGAAAAAGTTCAAATATCCTGCAGATATCCGTCTGGTCTGGAACAAACAGGGGATTTACGGCTTTATTACCATGCCGTACAAGCCCGAAGCAAAGTTCCCAGCCATGTGGCGGAACGATACAGTCGAAATGTTCTTTGCACCGGGACTCAAAAAGGAAAAATATTTCCATCTTGTCTTTGATGCTTATATGAAACATATTGAGAATAAAGCTGTTCTGAATCCGATCCCCATGCCTTACGGCAAATGGCTTGCAGCAGGTTATCAGCTGAAAACAAAGATCCGGAACAACAACTGGACGGCGGAATTTTTCATCCCCTTTGCGGCAATGGATGTCCCCGTACCCAAAGCATACGACAGTTGGCTTGCAAACCTTGTGACCAACAAGATGACCATGCCGGCGGAATATTCCGGAACATCATTGACTCTGAATAAGAATCATGCTATTGAAAAATATTCCATCATCAAATTTGCCGGAAAGGGTGATCTGGGAAAATAAAATCTCTCCGGAACAGAATTTGATCCCGGGGGCTGTTGCAAAACCAAAATGCGTTTTCTGCATTCAGGTTTTGCAGCAGCCCCTTTTCCATTTTTCAGAAAATTGTAAAAAAGCGCAAAATCATGGATATTTCAACTGTTTTTTTCTTGATTTTTTCCCATTTTGGAGTATATTTCCAATGTAGAAAAATAGTGTGAAAATCATTACTCAGGAGATAGCAATATGGAGAACAATCAGGAAGTCCCGGAGCAGGTTGCAGCTCAGGCTGTTGAACAGACAGCCGCACCCGCTGAAGGCAGCCAGTATACTGCGTCTAAAATTACCGTTCTGGAAGGTCTTGAAGCCGTCAGAAAACGTCCCAGTATGTATATCGGGGACACCGGAAGAAACGGTCTGCACCACCTCGTTTATGAAGCTGTCGATAACAGTATCGACGAAGCTCTTGCAGGATATGCCACGAAAGTCGAAGTCATTATCCACGAAGATAACAGTATCACTGTGAAAGATGACGGCCGCGGTATTCCCGTGGATATGCACCCCGAAGAACAGAAACCCGCTGTGGAAGTCGTTATGACCATCCTCCACGCCGGGGGTAAATTCGACCATAACTCCTACAAAGTGTCCGGAGGTCTGCACGGGGTCGGTATCTCCTGTGTGAACGCACTTTCCGAATGGCTGGAAGTGGAGATCCATCGTGACGGACAGGCTCATGACATCCGTTTTGAACGCGGTTTCACCACCCGGAAACTCCGGGATCTGGGCGCAACCACTCAGCGCGGAACCAGAGTTCACTTCAAGCCCGATGCTGAAATCTTCCAGGAAACCACCACTTATGAATGGGATATCCTCAGCAAACGTCTCAGACAGCTTGCATTCTTGAACCGTGCCGTTCACATCTCTCTGGAAGACAGACGTGAAGACAGCAAGCAGCATGAAAATTACTACTATGAAGGCGGTATTTCCGAATATGTCAAGTTCCTGAACGAAGGAAAGAAAGCTCTTCACGAAGTGATCTACATGCACAAGGAAAAGGATCGTCTGGATGTTGAAGTCGCACTTCAGTACAACGACTCTTTCCAGGAAAGCATCATCACCTTTGCGAACAACATCAACACTCACGAAGGAGGTACTCACCTGACCGGGTTCCAGACTGCACTGACCCGTTCCATCAACAACTATATCAAGACAGTTCCGAAATACAAGAACGAAAAATCCCTCTCCGGGAATGACGTCAAGGAAGGTCTTGCTGCCGTTATCAGTGTGAAAGTCTCTGATCCCCAGTTTGAAGGTCAGACCAAGACAAAACTCGGGAACAGCGAAGTCCGCGGTATCGTGGAATCCGTTGTCAATGAATGTCTTGCAGAATTCATGGAAGAAAATCCGACGATCGCACGTTTGATCATTGATAAAGCCGTGATCGCTTCTCAGGCTCGTGAAGCTGCCCGGAAAGCACGGGAAAACATTCAGCGTAAAGGTGCGCTGGAAGGGTTCTCTCTCCCCGGCAAACTGGCAGACTGCGGAAGCAAAGATCCTGATAAATGCGAACTGTACATCGTGGAAGGAGACTCCGCAGGCGGTTCTGCAAAGACCGGTCGTGACAGTGAATTCCAGGCAATTCTTCCCATTCGCGGTAAATTGCTGAACGTGGAAAAAGCCCGTGAACACAAGGCTTTGGAAAACAAGGAAATCCAGTCTCTGATCGCTGCGATCGGCTGCGGGATCGGAAACGAAAACTTTGATATCTCCAAGATCCGTTACAACCGCATCGTTATCATGACAGATGCTGACGTGGACGGTTCTCACATCCGTACTCTGCTTCTGACCTTCTTCTTCCGCTGGATGAAGACGCTCATCGAGACCGGACACGTTTATATTGCAAAGCCGCCTCTCTTCAAAGTCACCCGCAAGAAAGTCGATGCTTATATCGACACAGAAGAGCAGCTTGACAGCTATCTGGTGAACATCGGAAGCACCGATATTCATGTCACCCGGATCTCTGACCGTGCTGAACTTACCACGGAACAGGTGAAAGAGATCACCGGATTTATCGCAGATGCGAACCACATCTCTGTCGGTCTGCAGCGTTGCGGACTTCTTCCGGAAGCCTACTTCAAACTGGAAAAGGATGGCAAGTTCCCCATCGCCCGCATCATGGTTCGTGAAATCAACGGCAGTATGACGGAAGAGTATGTCTTCTCCGAAGATGAAGAAAAAGCCTGTGTGGATGCTGCTGTGGCACGTCTTCCGAAGGTGGAACCCCTTGAAGGGGAAGCCCCTGCAGAAGAAGCTGTACCTGTGGAAATGAATATTCCCAAGAGCCACATGGAAGATGAAGAATACAATGAAATGCGTGCCATGGAAGCGGATGGATATCATCCCTCCATTGATGTTACTGCAATTTTTGAAGCGAAGTCCTGTGAAAATCTTTACAAACGGATCGCTGAAGCCGGTTATGATCCCAAGACTCTGTTCTTCGGAGATGAACCGATTTTTGAAGTCCAGGCTGGCGACCGCGATGTGAAAGTCGCAACACTTTCCGCACTTGCCGGAGAGGTCAAACGGAATGGAAGAGACGGACTTGACATTCAGCGGTACAAAGGTCTCGGTGAAATGAACCCGGATCAGCTCTGGGAAACCACTATGGATCCCAAGACCCGCAAGATGATCAAAGTTACTATGGAAGATGCAGTGGAAGCCGACCGCATGTTCACCCTGTTGATGGGTGATGCTGTCGAACCCCGCCGCGATTATATTGAACGTTATGCCGCCGGTGTCAAGGATCTTGACATTTGACGGCTGAGCCCCAAACATTTTTACGAAAGGATATTGCAATGGCTGACGACAAAGGTGCTCAGAAACGACCCGAACAGATCCAGAAGGAAAAAAATCTGGAAATCGCTCTCGGACAGATTGAAAAAGAGTATGGAAAAGGCTCCATCATGAAGCTCGGTGATAACCGGGTGACAGATATTCCGGTAATCAGTACCGGAGCGCTTTCCCTTGATATTGCCCTGGGGATCATGGGACTTCCCCGCGGGCGCGTAATCGAAATTTACGGACCGGAATCTTCCGGTAAAACCACACTTTGTATGCATGTGATCGCCAACGCCCAGCGCGCAGGCGGTGTGGCGGCTATCATTGACGCTGAACATGCTGTCGACCCCATTTATGCCCGCAAGATCGGGGTGAATGTGGAAGAATTGCTGATTGCCCAGCCTGACTGCGGTGAAGATGCTCTGAATATTGCAGATATGCTGATCCGAAGCAACTCTGTTGACGTGCTTGTCGTTGACTCTGTGGCAGCTCTGGTTCCCAAGGCTGAAATCGAAGGCGAAATCGGCGACTCATTCGTCGGGCTCCAGGCAAGAATGATGTCTCAGGCTTTGAGAAAACTTACCGGCGCCATCAGCCGCAGCCGCACCTGCTGTATCTTCACAAACCAGATCCGCGAAAAGATCGGCGTGATGTTCGGCAACCCTGAAACCACCACAGGCGGTAATGCACTGAAATTCTACAGCTCCATCCGTATGGATATCCGCCGTGCCGGAGCAATCAAGGACAGCGACGGCAATGTTCAGGCGGCAAGAACCCGTGTGAAAGTTGTCAAAAACAAACTTGCGCCCCCGTTCCGTACTGCTGAATTCGACATCAACTGGAATGAAGGGATCTCCCGTTCCGGTTCCATTGTCGATGCAGGACTTGAAAACGGTGTGATCGAAAAACGCGGTTCCTGGCTCTCCTTTGAAGGCGAACAGCTTGCACAGGGTGCTGAAAAGGCAAAAGTTCTTCTCTCTGAAGATAAGGAACTTGCGGACCGAATTGTAAAACGCATTCTCGAAAAGGTCGCAGAAAAGCAGGGTACAGCGGTGAAAGAACCTGCTGCACCGCCGGCAGCGGCAGCTCCTGCAGAACCCGCCGGGGATAAATAACAGGAATTCTGAAATTGACCATTCGTTCCGGTTACATGAAAGCATCTCTTCTGGGACTGTTTCTGATCCCGGCGTTTCTTTGTGCGGATTACCGTGAGAAGAATGCCGGGGATGAGGCATTCCGTCAGAATGACTATTTTACAGCCGCAAGTTTTTATCAGGGGTACCTTGAGCGTGCCCGTGAGGTAAAAGATATTGCCGGTGAAAAAGATGCCTATGAACGCTGGATAGATTCTCTTGTTCTGGGAAAATCTCCTGAACAGGCAAAGAAGATTTTGAAGGAATATCAGCAGGCATTTCCCGGAGCCGATCCTGTTGCCGTCACCATGTGGACCGCTGATATTCTTTTGATGCAGAACCAACCGGATGCGGCAAGAAAGCATATCGAACGGATCCTTGGCGCATTGACCGTTGATAATCCGCGGAGAGTTCATGCTTTATTCTCTCTTGCGCGGGCATACGAAAGACTCGGCAATCTGGCAAAGGCAGCAGACCTTTACTTCACCATCGGAAAAGAGACATCAACAGGCTTTTTCGGTCAGAAGAACAAGGCAACCAAACTGCAGGTGGTAGCGTGGGAACGCGGGATCTACTGTCAAATTTTTACATCGCAGACAAAGAAGGTTGCGGAGGCTTTGCTGAATCATCCGGAGGTAAAAAATCCGGATGCTCAGAAAAGAATACAGATGTTGAATACTCTTTTCCAAATCAAGACCGGTCCCGTAAAAAATATCCCGGGTGTTTGGGCAAAGTACAAAGTACTCGATGATTACAGTGGAAATGACCTGAGCTATCCAGCATTGTCAATGATCGGTGATACTGCAGCAAAAGCAGGATATCCCAATGTTGCAGCGGAAGCGTATTCAGCGGCATATAACTGCGCTCCGGATAAGAATGAGCTGTTCAAGACGCTCAATCGTTTGCTGCTGGTGATCCATTCCGCCGGAAATAAAAAGGCTTCTGCTGATCTTGCTTTGAAGACAATGAGCCTGTTCAAAGGTGACTTCATATCTGTGAAGTTTCTGGAAGAAGTTTCCGACATCCTTATGAGTGCAGAGAAGTATTCCGATGCCAGCCGGACATATACAGAACTGGTTGAAAATTCTGCTGTTACTGAGAAATCAAAGCATCATGCAATGCGTTGTCTTTCCCGGATTTCCGCCAAGATCAAACTTCCGGAAAAAACGCTCAAGCTTATGGATGCTTACTTTTCCGGAGCAAAGGGCGGCGAACGGTATTATCTTTATGCAGAAACTCTGCTTGGAGATAAAAAATATTCTGATGCAGCGAAGAATTTTCAGATGGTGGCTAAGCAATATCCCGCATGGCGGCGGAAGGCTTTGTATCAAGCAGCTTATTGCTTGCTGACAGTGAAAGACTACAAGCAGGCTTTGAGTATCCTGGAACAATTTTTCCGTGAAAAAGGTGATGACAAGATGTATACCGATGCAGTATATATGAATGCCATTGCAATGGAGGCCAGCGGTAATAATGCTGCGTGGAAAGAGTATGTACGGTATTCTGTCAGAAATGACCGGGAAGCCAATTACACTCAGGAAGCACTTCTTCGCGGTGGAAGATTGGCATTCGTTTCAGGTGATGCTATGAAAGCTCTTGAGCTTCTGGAGCGTTTGATCCGGGAATTTCCGAGATCTACTCAGAGTATAGAGGCTGCAAATTGGCGGATCTATATCTACCGTACACTGAATAATGATTATTATGCAGAACGTGCCACCCATGATCTTGAATATGCCTGGCCGGATTCTCAAGTTACTTTCGATGCCATGTACCGTTTGGCAGAACAGAATTTTTCGACAGATTCCTATGAAAAAGTAATGGGAATCTTTAACGAGCTGCGCCGTAAGTCGGCATTGGCAGATAACAGAGCGAGAGTTCTGGTCGGGCAGGCATCTCTGGCAGTCTATCACAAGAAGTATGCGGAAGCCCTGGATTTTCTGAATCAACTGGATCGCAATTATCCCGGCAGCAGGTACAGAGCAAAGGCTGCTTATTTGCGTGGTCACATTGTTCAGAGTTCAGGCGATTATAGAAAAGCTGTTGATTTTTATGAAAAAGTATTATCTTTGAATCCCGACAGCTACCTGTATAATGCTGCAAACGGTTCGATTGGAGATTGTAATTTTGTCCTCGCCGGGAAATCACAGAATATGGATTTGTACAAGAAAGCATTGGAATCTTATGAACTGATTCTGAAACAAAAGGATCTTGCAGCCGGTCTTTATGCAATGACCTTGTATAAGGCTGGAAGAACCATGGAACTGATGGGAAAAGATGATGATGCTTTGAAATATTACAAAATGGCACTTTATCTGCCAGCCGCATTTGATACTCCTGCCAGCAGATTGTGGGCAACAAAGGCGGCTGAAGCAATTTACTCTATTGCAGAAAAACATCCGATCAAGCAGAAGATCGAAGATGCAAGTTCTGCTTTGAATGTTTTGGAAAAATTTCAGATCATTCCCGAAGGGACCGCTGCAAGACGTACCGGCATTCTTAATAGAGCAAGGTTCCGTCCCAAAGCAAAATGAATCTGATATCCGGCTCTCCGCCGGACTTTGAAATGAGGTTAGAACGATGAAGAAAACGTTGAAAAATGTTTCCGAACCCAATTTGATCCGGGATACATTCTCCTATCGCAATGTCCCGGCATTCCGTCTGGATGCTCCTCCGGCTGAACAGGCTCTCCCGGAGGATTTCTGGATCACCGACACCACTTTCCGTGATGGTCAGCAATCCAGAGTTCCTTACACAAAAGAGGAGATCGTGGAGCTTTACAAACTCATGAACCGTCTCGGCGGAAAGTGCGGTTTGATCCGGCAGAGTGAATTCTTTCTTTACAGTGAAAACGACCGGAAGTCCGTTGAAGCATGTCAGGAGCTTGGTTTTCAGTTTCCGGAAATCACTGCATGGATCCGGGCTGTCCGGAAAGATTTTGATCTTGTTAAAGCGATGCAGCTGAAAGAAACCGGGATCCTCACCTCCTGTTCCGATTACCATATTTTTCTGAAACTGCGGAAAAACAGACGTCAGGCACTGGATGGGTATAAGGATGTTGTTGCAGCTGCACTGGAACATGGAATCGTGCCGCGCTGCCATCTTGAAGATGTGACCCGCGCTGATATCGAGGGTTTTGTGATCCCCATGATCAATGAACTGGATGAACTTGGAAAATCTGCCGGGATCAATGTGAAATTCCGTCTTTGCGATACTATGGGCTACGGTTTGCCTTATGAAAAAGTACCTGTACCCCGTGGAATTCCCTCCATGCTGACCATGATCCGCCGTGAAACAGATGTGTCAAGCAGTCAGCTGGAATGGCATGGTCATAACGATTTTCACCATGTTTCTGCAAACGGTGTTTGTGCATGGCTTTACGGTTGTGCTTCTGTGAACTCCACATTCCTCGGCTATGGAGAACGTACCGGAAACCCGCCGCTGGAAGGAATGGTCATCCAGTGGCTCAGTCTTGCCGGACACCGTGAAGATGGTCCGGATACGACTGCCATCACAGATATGGCAAACTTCTATCGTAAGATGAACAGTCCCATCCCGGCAAATTATCCTTTTGTCGGCGATGATTTCAACACGACCCGGGCGGGCGTTCATGCTGATGGTTTGAACAAAAATGAAGAGATTTACAACATCTTTGATACAGAAACTCTGTTGAACCGTCCCTGCAAGGTGGCTGTTTCCAATACTTCCGGACTTGCCGGAATCGCATATTGGGTACAGTCCAAGTTCCCCGCAGCGATCGGTATGAGAAAAGACTCTCCCGGAATCATTGAAATCAAAAACTGGATCGATAACGAGTATGCCGGCGGAAGAACAACAACGATCAGTGATGATGAAATGTTTGCTCTTCTGCGGCGGTATCTGCCCGAACTTTTCACGGAGAACGATAAATGATCCGTGATTTACGAGTTCAGTGTCAGGATGAAAATACCTCTCTTGCACCCTATGCGGTGAAGAACAGTGAATCACAGGGCAGAGTATATCCGGAGGAACAGCATCCGTTCCGGACAGATTTTCAGCGTGACCGTGACCGGATCCTTCACTCCAAGGCGTTCCGCAGACTGGAACACAAAACGCAGGTTTTTCTGAGCGGTTCCGGCGATCACATGCGAACCCGTTTGACCCATACCATTGAAGTTGCGGCAATTTCCCGAACCATGGCACGGTCACTGTATTTGAATGAAGATCTGGCAGAAACGATCTCTCTGGCACATGATCTTGGGCATACTCCTTTCGGACATGCCGGAGAGCGGGCTTTGAATAAGATCATGGCATCCCATGGCGGCTTTGATCACAATCTGCAGGCTTTGCGGATCGTGGATCATCTTGAAATCAAATATCCTTCTTACGATGGGATCAACCTGACCTGGGAAGTCCGGGCTGGTTTGGTGAAACACCGGGAAGCGGGAAAAACTAAACTCAATGGAAAAATCCTTCCGCTGCATCAGTCTCTGGAAGCGCAGATCGCAGACCTGGCGGACGATTTGACCTACTACGGGCATGATTTGGATGACGGCTTCGATTCCGGCTTGATCAGTTCGGAAATGCTGAAAGGCATGGCTGTCTGGGAACGGGCTGTGGAACGTGTCAAAGAGACCGGGCTTGCCGAAGCCGGTGCGGAACGGTTTGAATCTTATGCCATCCGCTGTCTGATCGACAATATGGTGCGTGATGCCATTTGTTATTCTGATAAGTTACTGACGGAACAGAACCCGGCAAACTCCGGCATTGTCCGTGAGCTTGACCGGAAATTGATCTCATTCAGTCCGGAATATGAAAAAGAGACTCTGGAACTGCGTGATTTTCTTTATAAAAATCTCTATTTTCATCCGAAATTGGAACGTCTGAACGGCATGTCTCTTTCCCGGATGTCCGCTTTGTTTGAGGCGTACACCCGGAATCCGGAAGAGATGGGGAATTCAGCAATCAAACGGATCGAAACAGATGGTCTTTACCGCGCAGCTGCAGATTATATTGCCGGAATGACAGATGTGTTTGCTCAAAAAGAGTTTACACGCATTTGCGGATTGTTGATATAATCATTTCAGAAGGAGCTTGAAAATGAAAAAAGTTTTAATGATTTTGGCTGTTGGAATCTTCTTTTCCGTTGCAGCGAAAGAGTTGAAAGTTTTAATGATCGGAAACAGTTTTTCAATCTGTGTCGGACGCAATCTTCCGCATTTGGTTGCACATGAAAAAAAACATTCCATAGAGCTTACCAGTGCCTATATCGGCGGTTGTGTTTTTGAACGACATGCAAAAAATCTGAAAATCGCAGAAGCCGATCCAAAGGCTGAGCTTTATGTCATCAACGTTTGGAATTCCGGAAATCCCGCAAAAACAATCACCCGGAAAGGGAATGTTAACGAGCTTCTCAAAAATAATAAGTATGATATCATCACCATTCAGCAAGGCAGTCCGCAAAGCTGGGATTATAAATTTTATCAGCCTCATGCCAATGAGCTGATCGCGTATATCAAAAAGTTCAATCCTAAGGCAGAGATCGTTATACAGCAAACTTGGGCATACCGGGCAGATTCTCCAAAATTTGCGCAATGGAAATTCGGTCAGGAAGAGATGTCTGATAGAATTATTGCCACTTATTCCCGGTTGGCAAAAGAGAATAATTTCCGTATTATCCCTGTTGGAGAAGGTGTCGCACTTGCGCGAAAATCGCCGTATTACCAATATACAGTACCTTCCCGGAAACAGATCGAAGCGTTTATCGCGCCGGATTTGCCGCCCCGTTCCTCTGATCCTGTCGGAAGACATTTCTGGTATAGAAAAGGTAACAAACAGAGTCTGGGAATTGATGCCATTCATTTGAATGAACATGGACAATATCTTCAGGCTTGTATCTGGTATTCTTTCCTGTTCAATGAAGATGCAGAAAAGATAACCTATACGCGGCCGGATCTTTCCGGAAAATCCTGTCGGATCCTCCGGAAATTGGCGGCTGAAACAATGAAAAAATATAATAAATAATTTCATTTCCTCCGGGGATGAGAGAAATCTAAAAACAACGAACGAAAGGAAAAGAAAATGGAAATTATTACAGTAGGCGGAAAACAGTTTACATCCTACCGGATTCCGTTTTCGGGTTGCAATCTTCTGTTTATTTCCGGGGAAACCGGAGCTCTCGGATGCGGATATTTCAGTCTGGAAGCAGCAAATAAATTCGGACATGCTCTTGCAATCGTTTCTGGTGTCAACAGTTTCCATGACATGATGTCTGCCGAAGTAAAGGCATGTTCTGAAAAAGCTGTTGAAATGGGGGTGACTGTCGGAATGTCCGGTGCAGAAGCTCTTCTCAAAATGAATTGATTTTTATTCATAATCAATAGAGGCAATTCCGGAACTTTACGATTGCCTCAATAAAAAAGCCGTTCAGTTTTTACGCTGAACGGCTTGATTTTTTTTGAGGGGAAACGGATAATTATTTATCCATGTCTTCCAAAGCAGCCTTGCGGCTCAGGCGGATCTTGCCGCTGCGGTCGATATCAACGACTTTGACGGTGACATAATCGCCTTCTTTGCAGATGTCGGTAACGCAGTTCACGCGGTAATCTGCCATTTCGGAGATGTGGAGAAGTCCATCCTGTCCGGGAAGGATTTCCACGAAAGCACCGAAGTCTTTGACAGTCTTGACAAGACCGCGGTAGACTTTTCCGATTTCAGCTTCAGCGGTGAAGAAGTCGATCTTGCGTTTGACTTCATCCAGAACAGCCTTGTTCTGAGCGAGGATGCTGACGGATCCATCATCCTGGATATCGATCTGGGAGTTGGTGGATTCGGTGATTTCCTTGATATTCTTTCCACCGGTACCGATGAGAGCACCGATCTTATCGGGATTGATATGAACAACACACATCTGAGGTGCATTGGGGCTGACTTCTTCGCGGGGAGCCGGGATGCAGTTGGTAACGACATCCATGATCTTGTTACGGGCTTCCTTGTTCTGCGCCATAGCGCGAACCAGTGTGTCGATGGGGATTCCGGGGAGCTTCAGGTCGAGCTGGAATCCGGTGATACCCTTCTTGCTTCCGCAAACCTTGAAGTCCATGTCGCCGAAGTGGTCTTCTGCACCGATGATGTCGGTCAGGATCAGTTCCTTACCGGTTTCGTCAGTGACGAGACCGCAGGAGATGCCGACGACAGGAGAGGTGATGGGCACACCGGCATCCATCAGAGCCAGAGTTGCACCGCAGACACTTGCCATGGAGGTGGAACCGTTGGAGGACATGATTTCAGAGACACAGCGGACAGTGTAGGGGAAATCCTGCGGGAAGACCTGTGCAACAGAACGTTCTGCGAGGTTTCCGTGTCCGATTTCACGTCTGCCGGGTCCGGTGATCTTTCCGACTTCGCCGACGGAGTAGTTGGGGAAGTTGTAGTGGAGATAGAACTTTTTGGGTTTGTTCAGACCGCAAACGTTGTCATATTCCTGCATGTCTTTGGGTCCGCCGAGAGTTGCAACGACGAGAGCCTGAGTTTCACCGCGCTGGAAGAGACCTGTTCCGTGAACCACGGGGAGAAGTCCGACTTCAGCGGAGAGGGGACGGAGATCGGTGATACCGCGGCCGTCCATGCGCTTCTGGTTGTAGAGGATATTGCTGCGGACAGATTTCTGAACCAGAAGCGCATGGACGGC